>JAJYEB010000160.1 GCA_021790375.1 Chloroflexota bacterium
CCACTACCAGCCCATCCTCGAGCTCGGATCCCGGGCCGTGGTGGGCTACGAGGCCCTCGCCCGGTTCCGCTCCGAGCCGCTCCAGCCGCCCAACGTGTGGTTCGCCCAGGCCGCCGAGGTCGGCCTGGGCGCCGAGCTGCAGGCGCTCGCCGTGCACCGCGCCCGCGGCGTGGCCCGCCAGGCGCACCTGCCCGCCGGGGCGTTCCTGTCGCTCAACGTCAGCCCGCGGTACCTGGCCTCGGCGCCGGTCGCGGCCGCCCTCGACGGTGGTGCCCTGGACCGGCTGGTCATCGAGGTCACCGAGGACGAGGCGGTCGCCGACTACGCCGCCCTGCGCGCGGCGATGACGCCCTACCTTGCCCGCGGGGCGCGCGTGGCGGTGGACGACGCGGGTGCCGGCTACGCGTCGATGCGCCACGTGACCGAGCTGCGGCCCGACTTCGTCAAGCTCGACGCGCAGCTCATCCGCGGGCTGCGCGACGACACGGCCCGCCAGGCGCTGGTGTCGGCGCTGGTCGGCTTCACGGCCACCATCGGCGCCACCCCGATCGCCGAGGGCGTCGAGGAGCCCGCCGACCTGGCACTGCTTGCCCGCACCCGCCAGCCGCTGCTGGTCCAGGGGTACGCGATCGCCCGGCCCGGTCCCGCCTGGCCGGCCGTTGAGCCGGCCGTGCTGGGCACCGCGCTCCCTCGCCGCCAGGTCGGGCAGCCGCACCTCGAACCCGGGACGGCGACCTCCTGACGCGCGAGCTCGGGTCGGCTCCTCCGGTGCGGCGGGCGCTCTCCCGACGGGCCCGGCTGGCGTAGGCTCCGGGGGTGCGACGCAGCGGCAGGTGGCAGGGCGGGACGCGGCTCGGCGCCGCCGTCTCGACCGCGATGCTGCTGGCCGCGCTGGTGTCCGGCTCCGGCGCCGCGGCCCTGCCGGCGGCCCCGGGGTCTCCGGCGACCGGTCCGCTCGCGACATCGGCGGCTGGCCGGATCGACCTGACGGCCCTGTACCACGACAGCCGCGACGGCCTGTATCGCACTCCCGGCGGGGCCGTGCCGGCGGGCACGGCGATCACGCTCCGGCTGCGCACGAGCCACGACGGGGCGACGTCCGTGCAACTGCTGCTCGGCGAAGGGACCGGCTACCGGGCCCTGCCCATGCAGGACGTCGCGCCCGACGTCGCGTGCGGGGCACCCGTGCCGGCCGGTGGCGCGACCGCGATGTGCGACCTGTGGGCCACCACGATCACGACGTCGCAGCCGGCGACGCTCGGCTATCACTTCGTGGTTCACGCCGGCGCGGCCACGGCCTACGTGAGCGACGACGCGCCCGGGGATGGGGGACCGGGGGTGGCGGACACGTCCCTCTCGAACCCGGACTGGGTGGTGACGGTCTACCGACCCGACTTCCAGCCGGTCTCCTGGCTGCAGGGCGCGGTCGTGTACCAGGTCTTCCCGGACCGGTTCGTGAACGGCAACCCGGCCAACGACGCCGACCCCGCCCAGCCGCGCTACGGGTACCCGCCCGACACGACCGACCAGATCGTGCGGGAGGCGTGGGGGACGCCGCCGCCGGATCCATCCACGGGCGGCGAGTACTACGGCGGGGACCTCGCGGGGATCCGCTCGAAGCTCCCCTACCTGCGCGGGCTCGGTGTGACCGTCCTCTACCTGAACCCGATCTTCTCGTCCGCCTCCAACCACGGGTACGACACGCGCGACTACTACCAGGTCGACCCGCGCTTCGGCACGCAGGCCGACTTCGAGGGGCTGGTCCGGGACGCCGCCGCCCTCGGGATGCACGTGATCCTCGACGGGGTGTTCGACCACGTCAGCGCCGACAGCCCCTACTTCGACCGGTACGGCCGCCAGGCGGACGTGCCCGGGGCCTGTCAGAGCGTCACCTCTCCCTACCGTGGGTGGTTCTCCTTCGTGCCCGAGCCGAACGGACCGTGCGTGGGCCCGGACGGCCCGCACACCATGAACTACACGGGCTGGAACTCGATCGCCACCCTGCCGGTGCTCGACAAGCGGGACGCCGCCGTCCAGCAGCTCATCTTCGGCGCCCCGGACTCGGTGGCGCGTCACTGGCTGCGGGCGGGTGCGGACGGCTGGCGCATCGACACCATGTCGGACCCCTCGTTTCCCGCCGGCTTCTGGCAGGGGTTCCGGGCGGCGGTCAAGGCCGAGAAGCCCGACGCGCCGATCGTGGGGGAGGCGTGGCAGCGTGACCAGGTCCTGCCGCTCATCCGCGGCGACACGGCCGACACGATCACCGACTACATGTCGCGTACCCCGCTGCTGGCGTACCTGGGGACGGCCGACTCGCGCGGGTTCCCGGACGACGGCAAGTCCGACCTGTCCCCCGTGACCCTGGCATCCGAGCTGGCCGGCGTGCTGGAAGACGAACCGCCCGCGGTGGCCGGGACTGCCTTCCGCCTGCTCGACAGCCACGACACCGAACGGGCGCTCTGGTCGCTGACGCCCGGCGCCACCGCGACCGACAAGCAGGACTCGGCGAACCTCGCCGTGGGCAAGGCGCGCCTGCGACTCGCCGCGCTCATGCAGTTCACGCTGCCCGGCGCCCCCGTGGTGTACTACGGCGACGAAGTCGGCATGACCGGGGCGACCGATCCCGACAACCGCGGCACGTATCCCACCGACGGCGGGGACCAGCAGCTGGCGGCCTGGTACCGGCGGCTCGCCACCACCCGGGACGCGACGCCGGTGCTGCAGGGGGGCGACCTGCGCTTCCTGCTGACCGACGCGACGTCGCGCGCCGTGGTCTTCGCCCGCACCGCGGCGGGCGCACTGGCCATCACGGCGGTCAATCCCGGGACCGCCGCGGTCACGTTGCACGTGCCGCTGGCGCAGCCGATCGATGGTGGGACCCCGGTCCGGGACGGGATCCGCTTCCGGGACGTCCTGGGCGGCCCGGACGTGACCTCCGGGGCCGGTCACCTGAGCATCACGCTGCCGCCCCTGGGTGGGGCGCTCCTGGTCCCCGAGCCCGGACAGCCCCTGGTCGCGCCGGCCCCCCCGGCCGGGCTCGCGGCGGCTCGCTCTGCCGGTGGGGTTGCGCTGCACTGGGTGGCGTCCGCCGCAGCCGGCACCTACACCGTGTGGCGCTCTCCCGTGGCCGGCGGCGGCTACACGCTCGTCGGCACCGCCTCCTCGACGGCCTTCGTGGACACTGCGGCCCCTGCGGCCGCGGTCCACTACGTGGTCCGGGCGATCGACGCGGCCGGGAACGTCGGCCTGACCTCCGCCGACGTCGTGGTCGCGGCGCTGGCGTCGCCGGTTCCCGGCGGCTCCGGAACGTCCGCCGGGATGGAGGCGGCGATCGTCATCCTGTTGCTCGCGCTCGCGCTGGCCGGCACGGGCGCGTACCTGGTGGCCAGGCGGCGCCGGACGACGCGCCGCGTGCACTGACGACGCGGGCTCAGGCCTTCCCCAGCCGGTAGACGCGCCGGGCCAGGCCCACCGCCATCTCGCGGGCCATGTCGACCGCCCCGGCCTCGTCCACCAGGCCCCGCACCACCAGGCCCGCCAGCCAGTCGGCGCTGGCGCGTCGCCAGACATCGTGCCGGGCAGGGATGGACACGAACGCCCGCGTGTCGTCGTTGAACCCGGCGGTGTTCCACAACCCGGCCGTCTCCATCACCTGGTCGAAGTAGCGCGCCATGCCGTTCAGGCTGTCGTGGAACCACCAGGGCGGTCCCAGCCTGACCGCGGGGTAATGCCCGGCCAGCGGCGCGAGCTCCCGCGCGTAGCTGCTCTCGTCCAGGGTGAAGAGGACCAGCGTCAGCCGCGGGTCGTCGCCGAACCGCTCGAGCAGCGGCCGCAGGTTGCGCGTGAACTCCGTCGCCACCGGGATGTCGGCGCCCCTGTCTGCCCCGAACCGCTCGAACACCGCGCGGTCGTGGTTGCGGAAGGCACCCACGTGGAGCTGCATCACGAGCCCGTCCTCGATGCTCAGGCGTGCCTCCTCGATCAGGAGGTGCCCGGTGAACCGGCGCGCGTCATCGGCGGTCGCCTCCCCGCGCAGGGCCCGGGCGAAGATCGCCTCGGCCTCCGCGGGGTCGAGCGGGGCAGTGTAGGCGGATTCCACCCCGTGATCCGTGGCTGTGGCGCCCATCTGCCTGAAGAACGCCCGGCGCTCCTCGAGGGCCGTGACCAGCGCGGCGCACGAGGTGATCTCGCGCCCGCAGGCCCGGCCGAGGTCCTCCAGGCGGGCGCGCCACTCCGGCGCGGCGAGGTTCACCACGCCGTCGGGCCGGAACGCCGGCCGAATGTCGCCGGCCCAGCCGGACGCCCGGATGGCCTGGTGCCAGGCCAGCGGATCGGCGGCTTCGTCGGTGGTGCAGAGGGTCTCGATGTTGAACCGCTCGAACAGGGCGCGCGGGCGGAACTCCGGCCCGGCCAGCCGGTCGCTGATCTCGTCGTACACCGCCTGCGCGTTGGCCCCGTTCAGCGGCTCCGCGATCCCGAACACCTCGTGCAGCTCCTGCGCGAGCCAGATGCCGGTGGGGGTGCCCCGGAACAGGTGGAAGCGGTCGGCGAAGAGCTGCCAGATCGCGCGGTGGTCGGCCGTGGAGGGGCTCCCGTCGCGCCGCGGCACCCCGAGCGCCTCCAGCGGGACGCCCTGGGAGTGGAGCATGCGGAACACGTAGTGGTCGGGGATGATGAACAGGTCGGCGGGCGTTCCGAACGTCGCGGTCTCGTCGGCCAGCAGGCGCGGATCGACGTGGCCGTGCGGGCTGACGATGGGAAGGCGGGCGATCGCCTCGTACAGCGTGCGTGCCACGCGCCGCTGGGCCGGGTCGGGGGCGAAGAAGCGATCGGCCGACAGCAGCGACTGCCCCGGGTGCATCGTTGCTCCGTTCATCCGTCGGCGGTCGCCGGCGCGCCGTCGTCGCGCCACCAGTCGTCGCCCCGCTCCAGGAACGCGGCGACCATGCCCTGGCGCAGGCCTTCCGGCACCACGGTGATCTCCTCGAGCCCGTAGTGGGCGAGCACGGCCGCGATGATCAGGAGGCCCGGCGGCAGGATCCGCACGCGCGCGGGGTCCTCGCCGCTGCGCCGGGCCAGCCGCTGCGCGGAGCGTTTGAGCAGCTCCGCGGCCAGGCCGGCGAGCTCGCTCGTGCTCAGGCGCTG
>JAJYEB010000161.1 GCA_021790375.1 Chloroflexota bacterium
CTGCCCCTCGGGCACGAAGAACTGGATCGAGATCACCTTCACCCCGTACCGCTCGAGCGGCACGATCTTGTTGTCCGGGCTGGCGACCGGCTGCCCCTCCACGCCCAGCATCAGCGGGATGTTGGGTCCGGTGATGTCGGCGTCGATCAATCCCACGCTGGCTCCGTCCTGCGCCAGCGCGACCGCGAGGTTGGCCGCCACGGTGCTCTTGCCGACGCCGCCCTTCCCCGATGCGACCGCGACGATGTTCTTCACGCCGGGCAGGAGCTGCTGGGGCTGGACCGGGGTGGTGCGCCGCACGTTGCTGGTCCACGTCACGGCCACTTCCCGGGCACCGGCAGCCAGGAGCGCGGAGCGTGCGTTGCGCTCGATCTCGTCCTTGAGCGGGCATGCCGGGGTCGTCAGCTCGATCGTGAACGCGACGGCGCCCCCGTCGGCGATGACGACGTCCTTGACCATGTTCAGGGTGACGATGTCGCGCCCGAGCTCCGGTTCCTGGACCGTGCGGAGCACGTCGAGCACGCGGCTGTCGTTGAGTTCGTTCATGCCTGGCGATCTGGCCTCGTGGTGCGTCTGTCGATGCGCGTGCGGCGTCCCGGCCGCGGGCTCGCGATGGGCGCGAGGGCCGGCCTGGGTCACACCCATGCGCGATGGCCGTGATTTCGTGCGCCTGCAGCGCCGGAATCATACGCGCGAGACCGGCGGCGCACCGGCGGGCCGGCCGGAAGGGTCCGGATGGCGGCACGTACGCGAGCGTGCGCGGTTCGGGGGCAGGTTGCCCGCCCGCGCCGAGACTCCCGAAATTCCTGCGGAATCCGGTCATTTACCGGCACGGCACGTGCGATTCTCGGCACGATGGCCCTTGCTTGACACGCCTTTCGGCCTGTGCCGTATACTCCCGACCCTACTGGAACCCGGCAGGGTTGCAGGATCCCGCGTACCGGTCGGCTTCCCCCCGCGCGCCCCAGAAGGAGTGGCCAGGTCACGTGCCGGAGATCGACGTCCGTCTCGTCGACGTCACCAAGCGGTTCGGCCCCGATGTCGTCGCGGTCGACCACATCAACCTCGAGGTCAGGGACGGCGAGTTCTTCTCGCTCCTGGGGCCGTCCGGCTGCGGCAAGACGACGACCCTGCGCATGATCGGCGGGTTCGAGGAACCGACCAGCGGGCTCATCGAGCTGCAGGGCCAGGACGTCACCTGGCTGCCCCCGTACCGCCGCAACGTCAACACGGTCTTCCAGAACTACGCGCTCTTCCCCCACCTCTCGATCTACGAGAACGTGGCCTTCGGGCTGCGGCGCCGCAAGGTCGCCGACAAGGAGATCCGGCGGCGCGTGGCCGAGATGCTCGAGCTGGTCGAGCTCCCCGGCTACGAGAAGCGACGCCCGGGCCAGATCTCCGGCGGCCAGGCGCAGCGGGTCGCGCTCGCGCGCGCGCTCATCAACCGGCCGGCGGTGCTGCTGCTGGACGAGCCCCTCGGGGCCCTCGACCTCAAGCTCCGCAAGCAGATGCAGGTGGAGCTGAAGCGCATCCAGCAGGAGGTCGGGATCACGTTCATATACGTGACCCACGACCAGGAGGAGGCGATGACGATGTCCGATCGCATCGCCGTGATGAGCGCCGGTCACTACGAGCAGCTCGGCACGCCCGAGGAGCTGTACGAGCGGCCGACCACGCGGTTCGTCGCCGGGTTCCTGGGCGTCAGCAACATGCTGCGCGGCCAGCGGCAGGGGGAGGACGGCGGCTACGCCATCGTCGAGGTCGTGGGCGGGGCGCGGGTGCGCGTCCCACGCGAGCGGCTGAACGGGCGCGCGGACGTCGAAGTGGGGGTCCGCCCGGAGAAGATCCGGATGCTGTCCGCGGGGGCAGCCTCGGCGGAGCGCCTCAACCGGCTCGACGGCCGCATCATCCACGCGAGCTACATGGGGGTGAGCACCCAGTACATCGTCCGTGTCGCCGACGAGGCCGACCTGACCGTCTACGAACAGAACGTCGAACGGACCGAGGAGGGTTCCATCCATCGGCCCGGCGAGACCGTGAGCCTCGCCTGGCCACCGGAGCACACGTTCGTCATTCGCGAGGCCGGCGCCGTCGACGGCGCACAGGAGGCCTGAGCATCTCGCGCGGCAGCTTGCTGGGCAGTCCAGAGGAGGAGGCGCACGCCATGGATCAGATGGGCGAGAAGGGGCTTGGCAACGTGCTCGAGAAACGGCTCTCCCGACGCACCCTGCTGCTCCGCGGCGGGCAGGTCGCGGGCCTGGCGGGCGTGGGGGCGTTCCTGGCCGCGTGCTCCGGGAGCGCGGCGACCTCGGCGCCCACGCAGGCCGCGGCAGCGGCCACCACGGCCCCCGGCACGCCGGCAGCGGCATCGGCCGCCGCGTCTGCGGCAGCGTCTGCCGCCGCCAGCGCGCCGCCGCCGAGCGAAGGGCCCATGGGCACCATCCTCAACTTCGCCAACTGGCCGGCCTACATCGACGTGGCCACGAGCGGGCCGGACAACGGCAAGTCGCCGACGCTCCTGGAGTTCACGAAGGCGACCGGGGTCAAGGTCAACTACCAGGAGAAGATCGACGACAACAACTCGTTCGTCGCGACCATCCGGGACCAGCTGAAGGCCGGGCTCGATACGGGCTGGGACCTCATGGTCCTGACCGACTGGATGGCGGCGCGGCTGATCAGCCTGGGCTGGATCTCGAAGATCAACCAGGCCAACGTGCCGAACTGCCAGACGAACCTGGTCGACTCGCTGCGCAATCAGCCGTGGGACCCGCCCAACGACTACCACTACCCCTGGCAGTCGGGCATGACCGGCGTGGGGTACAGCAAGAAGTCCGTGGCCAAGGCCGGGATGCCGCCGCTCACCAGGATCGCGGATCTCTGGAACAGCAAGCTCGCCGGGCACGTCACCTTCCTGACCGAGATGCGCGATACCTTCGGCCTGGGCGCGCTCAAGCTGGGGATCGATCCGGCGACCATCACCCTCGACCAGGTCAACCAGATCGTCAGCGACATGACGCCGCTGGTCGCGCAGGGCCTGCGCTTCACCGGCAACTCGTACCTGCAGGATTTCGCGAACGGCAAGGTGTGGGCCGCCATGGTCTGGTCGGGCGACCTGGCCTCCTCGGGGAGCTCCGACGACACGTTCGTCTTCCCCGAGGAGGGGACGATGGTGTGGTCGGACAACATGCTGATCCCGAAGGGCGCCCAGCACCAGCGGGCGGCCGAGGCGATGATGAACTGGGTGTACCAGCCCAACATCGCCGCGCAGATCGAGGACTTCGTCTACTACGTCTGCCCGGTGAAGGGCGCCGACGCGGAGATCAAGAAGATCGACCCGCCGGCCGCGACGAACCCGCTGATCTTCCCCACCCCGGCCGTCGTGGCCAAGCAGCACGCGTTCAAGTCCCTGTCCATCGACGAGGACACGCAGTTCAACAACGCGTTCAACACCCTGATGGGCTCCTGACAAGCTCCACCGGCACCGGGCCGCCGTCGGGGGGCGACGGCCCGGTGATCCTCACCCGCCAGGGGATCGCCTGATGTCGCGGACTCGCCACTCGCTTCGGCGGTTGCTCTCGCCGTACGTGCTCCTCGCGCCCGGCCTGCTGTGGCTCATCGTCTTCTTCGTGCTGCCCACCATCCAGATGTTCCTGTACTCGGTCTCGACCGGGAGCGTCGATTTCGGGTACAAGCTGACCTGGTCGTTCGACGCGTTCACCAGCATCCCGACGTACTTCTCGCGGCAGTTCGAGAACTCGCTGATCTACGGGACGCTCGCGACGGTCATCACGTTCCTGATCTCCTACCCCCTGGCCTACTTCATCGCCTTCCGGGGGGGCCGCTACAAGAACCTGATCCTGTTCCTGGTGATCGCGCCGTTCTTCACCAGCTTCCTGATCCGCACCATCTCCTGGCAGATCATCCTGGGCAACAACGGGCCGGTGATCGGCCTCATGCACGCGGTCGACGTCTTCCACCAGGTGCCCGAGAACTTCACCTTCATGGGCGAGCCGGTCGCCGTGGTGTCCGGGCTCGTGTACAACTACCTCCCCTTCATGACGCTGCCGCTCTACGTGGCGCTCGAGCGCATCGACCTGCGCCTGATCGAGGCCGCGCAGGACCTGTATGCCGGGCCGTGGCGGCCGCGGGGCTGGATCTACGGCGCGGTCGGCGGGGCGCTCCTCGGCGCGCTGATCGGCTTCGGGATCGACTGGGACGTCGCGATCTTCGCCGTGCTCGGGGCGGTGCTCGGCGCGGCCATGCTCGGGGCCTTCGTCTCCGAGTCGTTCCTGCGGGTGACCTTCCCGCTCTCGCTGCCCGGCGTGTTCGCCGGCTCGCTGCTGACGTTCATCCCGGCGCTCGGCGACTACGTCAACGCCACGCTGCTGGGGAGCCCGAAGACGCAGATGATCGGCAACGTCATCCAGGCGCGCTTTCTCACCTCCAACGACTACACGACGGCCTCGGCCCTCTCGTTCGTGCTGATGGTCGGGATCATCGTCGCCGTCATGATCTACGCGCGGATGCTCGGCACCGAGGACCTGAGCGGAGGAGCGATGATATGACCGCCATCGCGCAGCCGTTCGCGCCGGCCCGGCCGCGGCCAACCGCGCGGCGCCGCATCGGCGTCCTGGTCGACCGCTGGGGGCTCGCGGCGTACACCGTCGCCGCGGTCGCCTACCTGCTGATGCCGATCGCGGTGATGATCGCGTTCAGCTTCAACGAGCAGGTCGGCAAGTTCAACTACGAGTGGCACGCGTTCTCGCTGGCGGCGTGGGCGAACCCCTTCGGGCGCCCCGGCCTCGGCTCGGCGATCGAGACGAGCCTGCAGATCGCCTTCCTCTCGACGCTGGCCGCCACCACGCTCGGCACGCTGATCGCGGTCTCCCTCACGCGCTACCAGTTCCCCGGCCGGTCGGCCACGAACCTGTTCATCTTCGTGCCCATGGCCACGCCCGAGATCGTGATGGGCGCCAGCCTGCTCACCCTGTTCGTCAACACCGCGCAGGCGCCCTTCGACACGATCATCCCCAAGGGGCTCCTCTTCCCCCTGGGGTTCAACACGATCCTGATCGCGCACATCATGTTCAACATCAGCTACGTCGTGGTGACCGTGAAGGCGCGCATGGCGGGGTTCGA
>JAJYEB010000162.1 GCA_021790375.1 Chloroflexota bacterium
CGATCTTCCTGGGCGGGGTCGCACTGATCCTGGCCTTCCTGGGGTTCGGGAGCCTCCCGCTGAACCTCGCGGGGCTGCTGCTGATCGTGCTCGCCCTCGTGCTGTTCGTGGTCGACATGACCGTGACGAGCCACGGGCTGGTCACGCTCGCCGGGATGGTGTGCTTCATCCTCGGAGCCGGCGCGCTCTACACGCAACCCGGGCCGGCCGAGCCGGGCGTCGGGGTGGCCTGGCCGATCATCGCCGCGATGTCGGGCCTCACCGGCGCCTTCATGCTCGTCGTGGTGGCGGCCGCCTGGCGCGTGCGGCACCGCGTCCGGCTTCCCATCGGGATCGGCGGCAGCCAGGCCGACGGCACCGTGCCGGTGCCGGCCGGGATGCCGGCCAGCGTTCGCCACCCGCTCGCGCCGATCGGCACGGTGTACGCTGGCGGCGAGGAATGGAGCGCGCGCAGCGTGGACGGAAGCGCCCTCGATCGCGGCGTGAGCGTGCGGGTCGTCGGGCAGGACGGCCTGGTGCTGGTCGTGGAACGTGCCGATCCCCAGGGGTCGGCTGAGGTGGAGGTCCCTGGCCGATGAACCTGGACCCGATCGCGCTCGGAGCGCTGGTGCTCGTCGTCGTCGTCCTGCTGGTGCTGGTGTACCTGTCGGTCCGCGTGGTCAACGAATACGCGCGGCTCGTCGTGTTCCGGTTCGGCCGCACGGGCGGCGACCTGGTCAAGGGGCCCGGGCTCATCTTCCTGATCCCGGTGGTGGATCGCCCGGTGACGGTGGACCTGCGCGAGCAGTTCATCGAGGTCCCCAGCCAGACCACCATCACCAAGGACAACGCGCCCATCAACGTCGACTTCCTGATCTACTGGCGCATCGCCGACCCGCTGAAGAGCGTGGTGCAGGTCGCCTACTTCGCCGGTGCGCTGCAGGGCGTGGCGACCACCACGCTGCGTGCGGTGATCGGCGACATCCTGCTCGACGAGGTGCTCTCGAAGCGCGAGCAGATCAACGAGATCCTCCGCACGAAGCTCGACGAGGTCACCGAGCGCTGGGGCGGCAAGGTCACCACGGTGGAGATCCGCGAGATCACCCCGCCGCGGGACGTCCAGGACGCGATGAACCGGCAGCTCTCGGCGGAACGGACGCGTCGCGCGGTCATCACCGAGTCCGAGGGCACGCGGCAGTCCACGATCAACGTCGCCGAGGGCGACAAGCAGTCGGCGATCCTGCGCGCCGAGGGCGACCGGCAGGCCGCCATCCTCCGCGCCGAGGGCTTCAGCCAGGCGCTCGAGCGGATCTTCCACGCGGCCAGGGGCATCGACGAGAAGACCATGGCGCTCCAGTACTTCGAGGCGCTCAAGTCGCTCGGCTCGGGTCCCGCCACCAAGTTCGTGATCCCGGTGGAGTTCACCGAGCTGCTGCGCCCGGTCACCGGCTACGTGGAGCGAGGCATGTCGGCCATGACGGCCAGGGGTGGGGCGGCGGCGTCCGGGGCCGTGCAGGCCGCGGCGCCCGAAGCGGGTGGCGAGGCACCGGCGTCGGGCGCCGGCACGGCGGGGAGCTGACCTCCGGCACGGGGCGGCGCTGACCTCTCGACACGCGGGGCCCGCTGCCCGAGAATCATTCGACACATCGCGCCCGGGGGCCGGGTATCATCCGCGCGACCCGAGCAGGTCGCCCCAGAGAGGTCAGATGGCCGCCGCCAGGATACTCATCGTCGACGACGATCCCGATACCCAGCGGGTGCTGGGCTACACGCTGAAGCAGGAGGGCTTCCAGGTCCTCGTCGCCGTCGACGGTGCCGAGGCGTTGCGGGTCCGCGAGCGCGAGAAGCCGGACCTGATCCTGCTCGACATCATGCTTCCCAAGCTCGACGGGTACCAGGTCGCCGAGCGGATCCGGGCCGAGGAGGGGAGCGTCGCGCACGTCCCCATCGTGATGGTCACGGCGGAGACGGACATCGAGCAGAAGGTCCGCGGCCTGCGGGCGGGCGCCGACGACTACCTGGTCAAGCCCTTCCATCCGGCCGAACTGCTCGCCCGCATCCGGAGCCTGCTGGCGCGGTTCGCGCCCCGCGTGGCGGACACGACGGGTCACGCCGCCGCCGGGCGCGTGCTGGCCTTCTACGGTGCCAAGGGCGGCGTGGGCACCACCACCCTCGCGATCAACGCGGCGATCGCCCTCCAGCGGGACCAGGGACGACGGGTCGTGCTGGTCGACGGCAACCTGCAGTTCGGGGACCACCGCGTGTTCCTCGATCTCGGCCTGGACCGCAAGTCGATCGTGGACGTGGTGGTCGCACCGACCATCGACCAGGACCTGCTGAAGTCGGTGCTGATCCACCACGATACCGGCATCGACCTGCTGCTCGCCCCTCCGTCGCCGGAGATGGCGGAGCTGGTCAATGCCGACCAGCACCACATGACCCAGATCATCGAGTTGCTGCGGCAGCGCTACGACTACGTGATCATCGACATCGACAAGCGGCTGGACGAGACGAACCTCGACGTCATCTCCGCGTCCGACGTGGTCTTCGTGGTCATGACGGCGGACCTCTCCTGCCTGAAGAACGTGCGGCTCGTGCTGGAGACCATGTCGCAGCTCGGCATGGGGTCCGGGCGCGTGCAGCTGGTCCTGAACCGTTCGACGGCCTACACCGGCATCACGGTCAAGAACGCGGAGAGCGCGCTCCGCCGACGGATCGCGTACCAGGTCGTCAACGACTACCGCGTGGCGATCACCTCGCTGAACACCGGCGCGCCGTTTGCGGTCGCGAGGTCGGACACCGCGCTCGGCAAGTCGGTCGTCGAGTTCGTGCGCCAGGCCGATCGCCTGGACGCGTCGAGCTCCGATGCGACCGAGCTGGCACCGGCGACGACCTGAGCGCGAGCGGCACCCGCGGGCGATGTGTACCGCCGGATCGCGAGCGGCACCCGCGGGCGGTGTGAACCGCCGGTGAAGCGATCGTTTAGTCGCAGGTGAGCGGCGGGAGAGCCCGGGTCGATCGCCGCCCGGTAGGCTCGGTCGATGCTGGCGACGCTCATCACCGCGGTCGTGGACGGCCTCGAGGGCGCGCTCATCCGGGTCGAGGTCGACGTGGCTCCCGGCCTGCCGGTCTGCCAGATCGTGGGTCTCCCGGATGCCGCGCTGTCGGAGGCCCGCGAGCGCGTCCGCGGCGCCATCCGCAACAGCGGCTTCGCCTATCCCCAGCAGCGCATCACGGTCAACCTTGCGCCGGCCGGCAGGCGCAAGCACGGCGCGGCCTACGACGTGGCCATCGCGGTGGGGATCCTGGTTGCCTCAGGGCAGGTGCCGGCCTCCGGCGGCGACTGGGCGCTGCTCGGGGAGCTCTCACTGTCGGGCGAGGTGCACCCGGTCGCCGGGGTGCTTCCCATGGTGCATACCCTCGCCCGTGCGGGCGCCAGGCGGGTCGGCGTGCCGGCGGCCAACGCGGCGGAGGCGGCGCTGGTCGACGGGATCGAGGTGGAACCGCTCGTCGGGCTCGACGACGCGGCCCGGCTGGTCGCGGGTCCCCGAGGTCGCCGTGCGGCACGTGCCGCACGGGCCGCCCCGGTCGCGGTGTCGGGCGCGCTCGAGGAGCGGGCGTCGGTGCGCGGCCCGCTCATCGATCCCGACGCGCTCGTCGACATGGCCGATGTCCGGGGCCAGGCCGCCGCGCGCTGGGCGCTCGAGATCGCCCTGGCGGGCGGACACAGCCTGCTGCTGGTGGGACCGCCGGGGGCGGGGAAGACGCTGCTCGCGCGGGCGATCCCGGGTCTGCTTCCGCCGCTCGGCGAGCGCGAGGCGCTGGAGGTCACCGTGATCGCGAGCGTGGCCGGTCTGCTCGGGCCGGGCGACGGCCTCCGTCGGGTCCGCCCGTTCCGGGCGCCCCACCACACGGCCTCGTATCCGGCTCTGGTGGGGGGAGGGCCGAGGCTGGCGCCGGGCGAGGTGAGCATGGCCCACACCGGCGTGCTGTTCCTGGACGAGCTGGCCGAGTTCGACCGGGATGTCCTCGAGGCACTGCGACAGCCGCTCGAGGAGGGGAGCGTGGTGATCGCCAGGGCCCAGGGCGCACTGCGGTTTCCGGCCGAGGTCCAGCTGGTGGCGGCCATGAACCCGTGCCGGTGCGGCTTCCATGGGGACCTGGACCGAGCCTGCACCTGCGCTCCGGGAGAGCCCGAACGGTACGTCCGCCGGGTGAGCGGACCGCTGCTGGACCGGCTCGACCTGCGGGTCGAGATGCCCCGTGTCCGCCCGGCCGAGCTGCTCCTCGGGCCGGACCCCGAACCGAGCCGCGTCGTGGCGGCCCGCGTGGCCGCGGCGCGTGACCGCGCACTCGTCCGCAACGAGGGCAGGCTCAATGCCCGTCTCACCGGGCGCCGGACGGTGGAGCTGTGCCGGCTCCAGGACCGCGCCCGCGAGTTGCTCGCGCTCATCGCGGCCCGGCGCAGTCTCACCGCGCGCGGGGTGCACCGCATCCTGAGGGTCGCCCGGACCATCGCCGACCTCGACGGCCGCGCCGCGGTCGAGGAGCCGGACCTGCTCGCGGCCGCGGACCTGCGCGATCCGGCGGCACCGGCCAGGCCCGACCTGGCTGCCTGACCATGCTGGGAGTGGGATCGGGTGGGCCGCTCGGGCCCCTGCGAACGGCGGATCCGATCCTCCGCGCCGCGCGCTCGGGGCCGGCGGAGCCGTGCCATCTCGCCGAGGAGCGACAGGCGTGGGTGGTGCTGGCCACGGTCGACGGGGTGGGAGACCGGACCCTGGCCGGGCTGGTTGCCACGCACGGCAGCGCGCGGAGAGCGCTGTGGCTGGCGGCTCGGGGCAGGCTGGGCCGGGGCCTCGTCGCGGCCGTGGACCAGCCACGGGCGGCCATCCCCACTGCCACGCTGGCCGGGATCGAGGCGGCGGCGCGCGATCCCGGGCAGCGGCTTGCCTCGCTCGTGGCCGCCGGCGTGTGGACGGTCACGCTCCTGGATCCCGACTACCCACGGCGCCTGGAGACGCTCGACGCGCCGCCGGCCGTGCTCTTCGGGCAGGGGGACGTCCGTGCCGTCGGCGCGGCGCGAGCCGTCGCCATCGTGGGCACCCGCCGCGCATCCCCGGCCGGCCGGTTCGAGGCGTCGCG
>JAJYEB010000163.1 GCA_021790375.1 Chloroflexota bacterium
CCTTCGCGCGGGAGGGCTACCGGCGCACGGACGTGTCGCCGCGCGACATGGCGGCCTCCCTCGCCTGGCCCGGGTCGTGGCGCATGGCGTTGCCGTACATCCGGACCGGACTGGCGGAGATGTGGCGAGACGTCTCGAAAGCGGCGTTCGTCGCGGCGTTGCGCCGGTACGTGCCGGAGCTGCGCCCGGATGACCTGGAGTTCGGGCCGACGGGAGTCCGCGCCCAGTCGCTCCGGGTCGACGGGCAGCTGGTCGACGACTTCAGCCTCGGCGAGGGCGACGCGATCATCCACGTGAGGAACGCGCCCTCGCCCGCCGCCACGGCGTCGCTCGCGATCGGCCGGATGCTCGCTGAGCGCGCGGTCGACCGGTTCGGCCTACGCGCCCGCCTGCCCGCCTGACGGCTCGGATTCCGGGGCGGTGCCGGAGTCCTGGGCGCCGTGGGCGGCGGGTGCCGCCCGGGTGACGGGTGCCGCGCGGGAGACGGGTGCCGGTCCGGCGGCGATCAGGCCGGCCAGGCTGCCGAGCGTCGCGGCATCCGGCGCATGGTCGAAGGCGGCCAGTGCGGCGGCGATCCACGCGCGGGTCGCCGGGAGGTCGACTCGCCGGATCGCGTCGCCGAGGGTCCCGGTCGACTCGTCGGGCACCAGCGCCAGGCGGCGTGCCGACCCCTGGAGGTTGCGCCGCACTCCCTCCGGGTTACCGCGGACCGCGTGCACACCGGCGGCCGCGAGCTTGATCAACGCCTGGTGGAGCGCCCGCTCGGACTGGTCGTCGGACCCCATCCAGCCGGGCTCCAGGATCTCGTGGGCCGCGAAGAAGTCGCCGGCGGCGTAGGCGGCCAGGGAGCGGTCCAGCGCGCCGAGGCGCTCCTCGGGCGGCAGCGGCCGGAACGCCTTCAGCCTGCCGTCCGGATCCCGGACCAGCGTGCGGCGCTCCCCGATTCCTTCCCCGTCCGCCGGATCGTCGGCATCCTCGTGGCCGGAACCGTCGCCCGGGGCTGGCGCGCCGCCCGGTGCCGCCCCGTCCGCGCTGGCCGTCGCCCCGTCCACGCTGGCCGCCGTTCCGCCCGGTCCGGGCCCTTCCACGCTGGCCGCCGTTCCGCCCGGTCCCGGCCCTTCCGCGTGGGTCGCCGTTCCGGCCGGTCCCCGGCCCGTCGCGGATTCGCGGGGCCCGCGCGGCTCCCGGGTCTCGCCGGCACGCGCCCGGTCCCCGGACCGTGCCGGCCGGCCGGCGGGCGGGCGCCCCTTCGTGGTCCCGGGGAGATCGGCCGCGCGCGCCGACCATCGCCCGTTCCGCGCCTCCACCTCGAGCGGCAACCCGAAGCACGCAGTCAGCGACTTCGCCGTGAGGGTGGATTCCAGCGGTCCCGCCGCCAGCACCCGGCCGCGCCGCAGGAGCAGCGCGTGCGTGAACCCGGCCGGGATCTCCTCCACGTGCTGCGTCACGAACACGATCGAGCGCATGCGCCGGTCCGCCGCCAGGCCGGCCAGGCTCCTCACCAGCAGTTCCCGTGCCTCGAGATCCAGGCCCGCGCTCGGCTCGTCGAGCAAGAGCAGGTCGGGCGACGCCATCAATGCGCGTGCGACCTGCACACGCTGGCGCTCGCCCTCGGAGAGCGTCCCGAGCGCGTGCAGCGCGAGGGTCGAACAGCCGAGCCGCGCCAGGAGCGCGACCGCGAGCGAGACGTCCTCCGGGGCCGGCTCCGCCCAGTACGGGTCGAGCACGCCGCTCCGGCCGGTCGCCACCGCCTGGAGCACGGTCAGGTCGGGGTGCAGCAGGCGCGCCAGGGCCGCGCTGGCGTACCCGATCCGCGACCGGAGCGGCCGCACGTCCGTGCGGCCGTGCGTCGCGCCGAGCACGGTGACCCGCCCGGCCGACGGGAACAGGTAGAGGCTCGCGACCTCCAGCAGCGTCGTCTTGCCGGCGCCGTTCGGGCCCAGCACGATCCAGCGCTCGCCCTCGCGGACCACCCAGTCGATCCCCTCGAGGATCGGCCGGCCGTCGCGGGTGAGCCACACGCCCTCCAGGACCACCACGTCTGGCACACGCGGATGGTACCGGTGCGACGCGCGATCGGGGGCCCGCGCGATCGATGGTGGTCCCGCGCGAGGCTCCGTTTGACGTTTTCGGCGGAATCACGGAGAATTCCTCCATCAAGACAACGCCGCCGGCGCCCGCGGCGGGTCGAGCAACGCTCCCCGCGCGCGCCGCGACATCAGGCCCGGGTCACCTGTCAGGTCGACCACGAGCGACAACACGCGCCGCCGCATGCAGTGCAGGCTGGCGCAGGGAGATCAACGTGAACACGTCCACCACCTACACGCAGGCCGGGGCCAGGCGCCGGTTGCGCCGTCGCGCCCAGCACGGGTTCGACCGGGAGCTCTTCTGCGGCACCAACGGGTGCGCCTCGCGCCTGGACCTCGACGAGCGGACCGGCCTCGCCACCTGCCGCATCTGCGGCTTCGCCCGCCGAGTCGGCGCCGCCACGCACTGAGGCGCGGCAGGGGCCCCGGCTCCTGCGATGACGCGGGCCGCCCTACCCGACTGGATGGCCGCCGGAGACCTGCAGACGCGCACCCCCTCCCCCCTCGCGTAGGGCACAACGCGACCGTCGTACCACGACAGGGGGCCGAGCGGCCCGTCCCGGGCACGGGCGGCCGGAAGGACACTGTCGGCATGAGTACCGATGCGTCCCTCCATGAATCACGCCCTCCTCGGTATCCCGGCATCCCGGCCATCGTCGACGGCTCGGAGGCGATCGCCCACGTCGAAACCCGCATCTCGGAAGCGGCCTGCGCCTACCCGATCACGCCGTCCACCACGATGGCGGCCGTCTACCAGGTAGCCGTGGCCGAGGGGCGCACGAACCTCTGGGGGACCACCCTTCGTTTCGTCGAACCCGAGTCTGAGCATTCCTCGGCCAGCGCTGCCGAGGGTTTCGCCCTCGCCGGCGGGCGCGTCACGAACTTCACGGCCGGCCAGGGCCTCCTCCTGATGAAGGAGGTGCTGTACGTCATCTCCGGCAAGCGTCTCCCGGCGGTCTTTCACGTCGGCGCACGCGCGCTCACCAGCCAGTCGCTCAACATCCACGCGGGACACGACGACGTCATGGGCGTGGCAGACACCGGGTGGGGCATCCTGTTCGCCCGCAACGCGCAGGAGGCGGCCGACCTGACCGCGATCTGCCGGCGCGTGGCCGAGGAGACGGAGACCCCGTTCCTCTGCGTGCAGGACGGCTTCCTCACCACCCACACCATGGAGAACGTGCTCCTCCCCGAGGACGAGCTCCTGAAGGGCTACGTCGGCGACCCGCGTGCCTCGATCCGCGACCTGTTCGACCCGGCCCAGGGCCTGATGACGGGCGTGGTGCAGAACCAGGACAGCTACATGAAGGGCCGCATCGCCCAGCGCGCCTTCTACGACCGGCTGTCCGAGGTCACGCACGAGGCGATGCGGGAGTGGGGCGAGCTGACCGGACGGCACTACGACCTGGTCGACCCGTACCGCTGCGACGATGCCGAGTACATCCTGCTCTCGATGGGGACGATCGCGGACACCGCGATCACCGTGGTCGACCACCTCCGGTCGCTCGGCCGCAGGGTCGGCTGCATCGGGATCACGGCGTACCGCCCGTTCCCCGCCGCGATGCTGGCGGGACTCATCCGCAACACGACCGCCGTGGCCATCGTCGAGCGCACGGACGAGCCGGCCGCGGCCGACAACCCGGTCACCCGGGAGACGAAGGCCGCCCTGGCCGACCTGGCCGCCGACGGCAACCGTGTCCCGCGGGTCCTCTCGGTGTCCGCCGGGCTGGGGAGCCGCGACGTGGCCGCGGGCGACCTGATCGCCGTCTTCGATCGACTCGTGGACGCCGAGGCGGTCCGCCGGCAGCCTCACGTCGTGGTCGGCATCCGCCACCCGCTGGCGATCGAGTCGCACGACATCGACCTCCGGCCGGCCGGCGCGTACAGCCTGCGGGGCCACTCGATCGGCGGGTTCGGGTCCGTCACCACCAACAAGTTCCTCGCCACCCTCATCGGCGAGCTCTTCGACATGCACGTGCAGGCCTACCCGCGCTACGGCTCGGAGAAGAAGGGCCTGCCCACCACGTACTACCTGACCATCGCCGACGCGCCGATCCGCCAGCACAACGAGCTCTCTCACGTGGAGTTCGTGCCGCTGCACGACGTCTCCGCGTTCGCGATGGGCGACCCGCTGGCCGGGCTGGCCGACGGTGGCACGGTCTTCCTGCAGACCCCGCTCGCGGATGCCGCCGAGATCTGGCAGTCCGTGCCCGCCGAGGCACGGGCCCAGATCCTGGCCCGCAACATCCGGGTCACCGCGCTCGACACCGCCGCCCTCGCGGCGGAGTTCGCGCCCCGGCCGGACCTCGTGGTCCGGATGCAGGGCGTGGCCCAGGTGGGTGTCTTCCTGCGCGTATCGCCCTTCGCCGCGCGGGCGGGCCTCGATCGCGACGAGCTCCTGGACGCGGTCCACAAGCTCCTGCCCCGCTTCTTCGGCAAGCGCGGCGGCAACGTGGTCGAGGCGAACTACGCCGTGATCGAGCGGGCATACGACAAGCTCATCGATGTGACCGCGGCCATCGGCGGCGAACCGGTGGCGGCGGCTGTCGTGGAGGCGTCCCGATGACCGAGACCGTACCGCGCACGGTGGGGGAGCTGATGCACGGCGAACCCATCGTGGTGCGCGCAGACGCGCCCCTCTCCGAGGCGGCCCGGCTGCTCGACCAGCACCGCATCCACGGCCTGCCCGTGGTCGACGGCGAAGGCGCCCTGGTGGGTGTCGTGAGCCAGACCGACCTGGTGCGGGCACGGGCCACCGACCACCTGTGGTCGAGCTGGCCGGGTTTGTCGGTGCGCCATCTCATGACCTCTCCGGCCCTGACCTGCCGCGTCGACACCCCGGTGCAGGAGGCGATCGGGCTCATGGAGCTCAACCGCGTCCACCGCCTGGTAGTGGTGGACGAGCAGGGACGCCGGCCCGTCGGGATCTTCTCGACCACCGACGTCGTTCATCACCTGGTGGGGGCCCCCGATGCCTGAGCAGCTGCTACCCGTGATCGATGCCCCCGGAGGCCCGCTG
>JAJYEB010000164.1 GCA_021790375.1 Chloroflexota bacterium
GCCGGGGCACGAAGGTGTACCCGTCGATCGGGCTGGCGACCGACCACGTGCGCTGGTACCGGGGCCGGTTCGTGGCCCGCGAGGGCAGGACGGTCTCCGAGGGCGATCTGGTCGGGCTGCTGGGCCGGATCGCGGCACGGCACCGCTGGACCGAGGTCCTGCGGCTGCAGTCGTTCGACGGCGAGCCGGCCTACACCAAGGCGCAGGGCGAGTAGAAGGCCGACAACGTCGCACGCAGGGGGGCACCGATGGCCACGCCACGCGTGGGGATCCTGATGGGCAGCCGGTCGGACATGCCGGTGATGGAGAAGGCGTCGGCGCTGCTGACCGATCTCGGGGTCGACCACGAGGTCCGCGTCATGTCGGCGCACCGGACGCCCTCGCTGGTGGCGGACTACGCGACCGACGCGGCCGAGCGCGGCCTGCAGGTGATCGTGGCGGCCGCCGGAGGAGCCGCGCACCTGGCCGGGGTGGTCGCGGCGCACACGCTCCTGCCGGTGGTCGGCGTGCCGATCGCGACGCAGGTCGCCGGCGGGCTCGATTCCCTGCTGTCCACGGTGCAGATGCCGCGCGGGGTGCCGGTGGCGACGGTGTCCGTGGGCGGGGCGGAGAACGCGGCGCTCCTCGCGGCCGAGATCCTGGCCCTCTCCGACGACGTGGTGCGGGCACGGCTGGTCGCGTTCCGGGAACGCCAGGCGCGCGCGATCCTTGACGACGAGACGAACCGGGGCGGCTGAGCGACAGCAGGAGAGATCGGGTCGGAGGCAGGACCTCCATCTGGACGACCCGGCTTCTGGACGACCCGGCTTCTGGACGACCCGGCTTCTGGACGACCCGGGTTCTGGACGACCCGGTGGCACGCACACCGTCCGGGACCCCGGTGCCGGTCCGCCATACTTTGTATGGCAATCACGTCCATGAGGGGAGCGGCCGACCGCATCAACCTGACGCATCACCAGGCGCGTGGGCGGCGCGGCGTGCCCGGGCGGGTAGTCGGTCGCATCTCCTGCCCGCCCGCCACGGCGTGCCGCGATCGGCAGACTGTCGCGTGCGCCATCGACGATCGGTGGGCCCGCGTGGTCGTGTTGCCTGCCGCCCAAGTGCCGCGCGGGCACAGGTCGCGCAGGCCCCGTGCGGACGCAGGCCCCGTGCGCACGCAGGCCCCGTGCGCACGCAGGCCTCGCGGCCACGCAGGGGTGGTGGGAGCACTCACGGACGCCGATCACGCCCGGCGCGGTCACCAGGCAGGGCCACGCACTACGACCACTACGACCACCACGGCCACCACGGCCACCACGGCCAGCACGACCACCACGGCCAGCACGACCACCACGGCCAGCACGACCACCACGGCCAGAACCGCAATGCGGACATACTTTGTATGGCACGGCGTGCACGGCCCCCGCGGGAGAGACGCGCGGCCCCCGCGGGTGAGACGCGCGGGCCTCGGGGGAGACACGTGCACGGCCCGCGGGAGAGACGCTGAGGGCCGGTGGGAGAAGCGCACGGCCCGCGGGAGAGACGGTCAGGGCCGGTGGGCGAAGCGCAGGGCCGGTGGGCGAAGCGCAGGGCCCGTGGGAGAACCCCGCGCACCCGGGCGCGCGCAGGCCCGGCTCCTGCCCAGAGCCGGGTGGCACTCGCCGCCCGTCGTACACTCAGGTCGTGCAGGATGAGCGCTGGGCACCCGGCATGCCGGAGCTGCACCGCCAGCCGGTGCGGCAGCCGAAGCGCGACCAGGACCCACCCTCCCGGGTGCCCGAGACCCGCCCGACTCCCCTGGAACACCACTACATCACCCTGTCGGCCGTCGCCCTCGTGTGCGGCGTGGTCGCCATCAGCGCGCTGGAACTCGGGATGTCGCCCGGCGCGCCGCTCGTCAAGGTCTGCGTGATCGTGGGCGCCCCACTGCTGTTCGTCACCATGGCGGACGCCGCGCTCCGGATCTGGCGCTCCGCGTGGGCCTGGATGCCCGTCGACCGCGGCCGCGGCATCTTCCGGCTGACGTGGGTCGGCGCCGTCGCGATCCTCTACGTCCTTCTGGCCCTTGCCACCTTCCTGGTACTCACGGCATGAGCACGGAGGAGGCGGCAGGCGGCCGGGGACCCGCAGAAGGGGAGCACGCGGGTATCCCCGACTGGCTGGCGGCGACCCTCAACTACTGCTCGCGCTGCGGCGCGCCGCTGCGGTTCGGCCCGATCGAGGGCGAGGAGCGCGAGCGCCTGGCCTGCGAGGCGTGCGGGTACATCGCGTACGTGAACCCGCGGATGGTGGTCACCACGCTCCCCGTGACCGACCGCGGCGAGGTGGTGCTGCTGCGGCGCGGCTTCGAGCCGGGCTACGGTCTGTGGGCGCAGCCCGGGGGGTTCCTCGAGATCGACGAGACGGTTAACGAGGGCGCCATCCGGGAGACGCTCGAGGAGATCGGGCTGGTGGTGGAGCCCGGGGAGATCGTGGGGCTCTACTCGCGGATCGAGGCCGCCGTGGTGGTGCTCGCGTTCGAGTCGCGGATCGTGGGCGGCGAGCCACGCACCACCCCGGAGGCGCTCGAGGTGCGCGCGTTCCGCCCCGAGGCCATCCCGTGGCGGGAGATCGCGTTCCGCACGACCACCTGGGCCCTGCATGACTGGATCCGCATGCGCCACCCCGAGCTGCACCCCGACGAGGGACACCTGGCGGAGGCATAGCGGCCCAATCCGTCCGGCCCCGGTTCACGAAGAGAGGGATGAACGCAGCCGGATGTCGTCGGGACGACGGCACCCGGGACGCATCTCCTCCTCCCGGCCCCGCCCCCAGCCCCCTCGGGTGGCGGGGCCGTTGCACGATGAACGTGCCGGCGGGGTCCGCCGCGCATCCACCCGCAGCCCATCGAGGTCACCTGTGTCCGTCCGTCGCCTCCACAGCCAGCTCAGGGTCGACCACCCGATCGACGAAGTCTTCGCGTTCTTCGAGCGACCCGGGAACCTGGACCGGATCACACCGCCCTGGATGGGGATGCGCATCCTGAGCGCCGACCGCGAGATGCGCGAGGGGCTCGAGATCGACTACGCGATCACGCCGTTCCCGCACGTCCCGTCCCGCTGGCGCTCACGGATCACCGCCTACGACCCGCCGAACTCCTTCACCGACGTCCAGCTTCGTGGCCCCTACGCGCGCTGGGAGCACCACCACGCGTTCCGCGCGGACGGGGATGGGACGATCGTGGAGGACGACGTAACGTACGAGGTGCCGTTCGGCCGGCTGGGCGACCTGGTCGAGCCGCTGCTGGTCCGGCCCCGGCTCCGCGCCATCTTCGACCACCGCACCGCGGCCATCGCCCGGCTCCTGCCGGGACGGACGGCCAGGGAGGATGCCATGACGGTCGCAGTCGCCGGGGGCACCGGCTTCGTGGGGGGCGGGATCGTCGACGAGCTCGTGCGCCGGGGCGAGCACGTGGTGGTGCTCACGCACCGGCCCACCGCCGCCCGGGCGCTCCTTCCGGACGCCGTGGAGATCCGTGCCGCCGACGTGAACGGTGACCCGGCCCAGCTGGACGCCGCACTGGCCGGCGTGGACGCCCTGGCGATCGCGCTGGCCTTCCCCAACGCGCCGATGGAAGACCGCGCGCGTGGCTGGACCTACGAGCACGTCGACGGGGACGGGACCGTCGCGCTGGCCGCAGCGGCCGCGCGCGCGGGCGTCGGGCGGCTCGTCTATATCTCGGGCGCCGGCGCGGCCGAGCACGCGGATCGCCACTGGTTCCGGGCCAAGTGGCGCGCGGAGCAAGCGGTCAGGTCGAGCGGGATCACGTACACGATCATCCGACCCACCTGGATCTACGGTCCGGGCGACGTCTCGCTCAACCGCTTCCTGGGGTTCGCGCGCTGGCTGCCGTTCGTGCCGCTGACCGGGTCCGGGAGCCAGCTCCTCGCGCCGGTCTTCATCGACGACGTGGGACGGCTGGCGGCCGACTCGCTCCGGGAGCCGGCCGCGGCCGATCAGGTCTTCGAGCTCGGGGGACCGGAGACGTTCACGATGCGCCAGATCGTGGCGATCGCGCTGCAGGTGGCGGGCAGGCGACGCCCGATCCTTCCGGCTCCGTCGTCCCTGCTCCGGCTCGGGGCGCAGGTGATCCAGCACCTGCCGGGGCGCATGCTGACGCCGGACGGGGTCGACTTCGTCAATCAGCCGGCGACGGTCGACATCGGGCCGCTGCTGGCTGCCATGCCGCGCCGTTTGACGCCGCTGCGCGAGGGCCTGGGCACCTACCTGGCTCCGGGTCGATCGGGGGCGCGCCCGGCCATCCGGTGAGCGGCGCCCAGGGGGGCGGTCGGCCTGCGAGCGTCGCCCCCGTGGCGATCGCCTGGTTCCGTCGCGACCTGCGCCTGCACGACAATCCGGCGCTCGCAGCGGCCCTGGCAGCCGCCGCTCCCGTGGGACAGGTTGTGCCGCTGTTCGTCCGGGATCCGGCGATTCTCGCGTCGGGGCGGGTGGGACGGCATCGGGCCGGGCGGCTGGACGCGGCGATCGCCGCGCTCGACCTGGAGCTCCGGGCACGGGGCGGTCGGCTGGTGGTCCGGACGGGGCGTCCCGACGAGGTGCTCCCGACGCTCGCCCGGGAGACGGGTGCGCGAGAAGTGCACGCGAGCCGCGACTGCACCCCGTATGCGCGCCGCAGGGACGGGGCGGTGGCCGTGGCGCTCGGCCCGGGGGTGCCGCTTCGCCTGCATGCCGGGACGCTGCTGGTCGAGCCGGAGGCGCTCGGGGAGCGCCGGGTCTTCACGCCGTTCCACCGGGCGTGGCTGGAGGTGCTCGAATCCTCGCCGGGCTTCGGGCCCCTGCGTGCGCCCGAACGGATCGCGGTGCCGGCATCGGTGGCCTCCGAGCCGATCCCGTCGGTCGGGCCACGCGGTGAGGCGGCCGCCCTCGACTCGCTCGCCGCGTTCGCCGGCCGGGCCGACCGGTACGCGCGCGAACGCGATGCGCTCGACGGCGGGGCCGGAAGCGGGCTCTCGGCCGACCTGCACCTGGGCACGATCTCGCCGAGGCGGGTACTGGAGGCGGTGAGCGAGCCGTCGTTCGTGCGGCAGCTCGCCTGGCGCGACTGGGCCGCGCACCGGGCCTGGTTC
>JAJYEB010000165.1 GCA_021790375.1 Chloroflexota bacterium
TCAGCGGGATCGAGACGGCGCTGTCGATCGTGCTCGCCGGGGTCGAGGCAGGGCTGCTGCCGCTCGCCGACGCGATCCGGGCACTCACCACGGGCCCGGTGCGGGTGCTCGGCTCGGCCGCGACAGCCGCCGCCGGCCGGCGGCGGGCCCACGAGCCGCTGGTCCCCGGCCTGGTCGAGGGCGCCACGGCGAACCTCCTCGTGGTGGACACGGCCGACACCTGGGCTGTCGCGCCGGCAACGCTGCGATCGAAGGGCAGGAACACGCCGCTGCTGGGACGCCGGCTCGCCGGGCGCGTGCTGGCGACGGTGGTGGAGGGGCGGTTCGCGTACGCCGACGCTCCGGAGGAGGCGCTCGCGGCAGACCCTCGCTGACGGCAGGCGGGAGGCGGCCGCGCCGACCGGCTCCGCCTACGCGGGGAGCACGGTCTCCCCGTGCATGAGGAACAGGTCCACGGCCCGCGCCGCCTCCCGGCCCTCCCGGATGGCCCAGACCACCAGCGACTGCCCGCGAGAGCAGTCGCCCGCGGCGAAGACACCCGGGACGCTGGTCATGCGGTCCGACCCGGTCGCGATGTTGCCCCGCGCATCGAGCCGGCACCCGAGCTGCTCGGGCAGCGACCGCTCGGGGCCGACGAACCCAAGCGCCAGCAGGACCAGGTCGGCACGGACCTGCCGCTCCGTCCCCGGCCGCTCCCGGGGAGCCAGCCGGCCGCCCGGGCCGGCCGCCCACTCCACCTCGACCGTCTCGACCGCGGCCACGTGCCCGGTCTCGTCGCCCACGAACCGCCGGGTCGACACGGCATAGCGGCGGGGATCGGCGCCCCACAGCGCGGCCGCCTCCTCCTGCCCGTAGTCGAGCCGGTAGACCTTCGGCCACTGCGGCCAGGGGTTGTCCGGGGCCCGCGCATCGGGGGGACGGTCGAGGATCTCGAGCTGGGTCACGCTCCGCGCCCCGTGCCGGATCGCCGTCGCGACGCAGTCGGTGCCGGTGTCCCCGCCGCCGATCACCACGACGTGCCGGCCCGCGGCCGGGATGTACGCGCCGTCGCGGTGCCCGGAGTCGAGCAGGCTCTTCGTGTTGGCGCGCAGGAAATCCATCGCCGGGTGGATGCCCGCCAGCTCTCGCCCCTCCACCGGCAGGTCGCGGGGCACGGTGGACCCGCTGGCGATCACCACCGCGTCGAAGCCGGACAGGAGCCCGTCGGCCGCCACGTCCCGGCCGGCCTCCACGCCCGTCATGAAGTGCACGCCCTCGGCGGCCATGAGCCCCACCCGCCGCTCCACGATGCCCTTGTCGAGCTTCATGTTCGGGATCCCGTAGGTCAGGAGGCCACCGATCCGGTCGGCACGTTCGAACACGGTCACGTCGTGGCCGGCCCGGTTGAGCTGCGCGGCGCAGGCAAGCCCGGCCGGGCCGCTTCCCACGACCGCGGCCCGCAGCCCGGTCCGGGTGAGCGGCGGTTCCGGCCGGATCCACCCGTTCGCCCAGCCCCGTTCGACGATCTCCAGCTCGATGGTCTTGATGGTGACCGGCAAGCCGCCGATCCCGACCGTGCAGGAGCCCTCGCAGGGTGCGGGGCAGACGCGGCCCGTGAACTCCGGGAAGTTGTTGGTCTTCTGGAGGCGGACCAGCGCCTCGCGCCACTGTCCCCGGTACACCAGGTCGTTCCACTCCGGGATCAGGTTGTTGACCGGGCACCCGGAGGCCATCCCGCCGATCATCGTCCCGGTGTGGCAGAAGGGGACGGCGCAGTCCATGCAGCGCGCGCCCTGCTCCCGGAGGGTGGCCTCGTCGTACGGCGGATGGGCGTCGCTCCAGTCGCCGATCCGCTCGAGCGGCGGTCGCACGTGCAGGGGCTCGCGCCCGAACTCCAGGAACCCGGTCGGCTTGCCCACGGACGCGCCCGCCCCTACGCGCCGGCCACGCGCACGAGCTCGCGCGCGTTCTCCTGGAAGGCGGCCATCTCCGCCTCCGCTGGCGGCAGGCCCGCGGCGCGCATGCGGCGCTGCGCATCGAGCACGCGCCGGTAGTCGTCGGGGATCACCCGGACCAGCCGGGCCAGGGTGCGGTCCCAGTCGGCCAGCAGGCGCATCGCCCTGCCGCTCGAGGTGTGGGCGGCATGCCGCTCGACCAGCGAGCGGACCTCGGCGAGCTCGCCGGGATCGTCCAGCTCCGCGAGCGGCGAGAGCGACACCGTGTCGGGGTTGCAGGATCGCTCGAAGGTCCCATCCTCGTCGAGCACGTAGGCGATGCCGCCCGACATCCCCGCGGCGAAGTTGCGGCCGGTGCGCCCGAGGACCACCACGCGCCCCCCGGTCATGTACTCGCAGCCGTGGTCGCCGATCCCCTCCACCACCGCCCGGGCCCCGGAGTTGCGGACGCAGAAGCGCTCACCGGCGGTGCCGCGGATGAACGCCTCGCCGGACGTCGCCCCGTACAGCGCCACGTTGCCGGTGATCACGTTCTCCTCCGGCACGAACGTGGCGCCCTCCGGTGGGTACAGCACGATGCGTCCCCCGGACAGCCCCTTGCCGAGGTAGTCGTTCGCGTCGCCCTCGAGGCGCAGCGTGAGCCCGGGGGGGGTGAAGGCGCCGAAGCTCTGTCCCGCCGAGCCCTGGAAGTGGAGACGGATCGTGTCGTCCGGGAGCCCGTCCGCCCCGCAGCGGCGCGTGACCTCGCTGCCGAGCATGGTGCCCACCACCCGGTTGGTGTTGCGGATCGGGAGCGTGGCGCGCACGCGCCGCCCCTCCTCGAGCGCCGGGCGGCACAGCGGGATCAGCGTCGTGGCATCGAGCGAGGCCTCAACGCCGTGGTCCTGGGGAATGCTGCAGGTCCGGCGGTAGTGCGAAGGGACGGCCGGCGCATGCAGGATCCGGCTGAAGTCGAGGTTGCGCGCCTTCCAGTGCTCGATGGCCGGCCGCATCTCCAGGCGGTCCGAGCGCCCCACCATCTGGTCGATCGTCCGGAAGCCGAGCGCCGCCATGTGCTCGCGGACTTCCTGGGCCACGAAGCGCATGAAGTGCACCACGTGCTGCGGGTCGCCGGCGAACCGCGCGCGCAGCTCCGGGTCCTGGGTGGCGATCCCCACGGGGCACGTGTTGAGATGGCAGACCCGCATCATCACGCACCCCAGCGCCACGAGCGGCGCGGTCGCGAACCCGAACTCCTCGGCGCCCAGCAGCGCGCCGACCACCACGTCGCGTCCGGTCTTGAGCTGCCCGTCGACCTCCACCGCGATGCGCGAGCGCAGGTCGTTCATCAGCAGCACCTGGTGCGCCTCGGCCAGCCCCAGCTCCCAGGGAACCCCGGCGTGCTTGATCGAGGTCAGCGGCGACGCGCCCGTGCCTCCGTCGTGGCCGCTGATCAGCACCACGTCCGCGTGCGCCTTCGCCACCCCCGCCGCGATGGTCCCCACCCCCACCTCGGCGACGAGCTTGACCGAGATGCGGGCGTGGTGGTTGGCGTTCTTCAGGTCGTGGATCAGCTCCGCGAGGTCCTCGATCGAGTAGATGTCGTGGTGCGGCGGCGGGCTGATCAGGCCCACGCCGGGGGTCGAGTGACGAACCTTCGCGATCCACGGGTAGACCTTGTGGCCCGGCAGCTGGCCACCCTCGCCGGGCTTGGCGCCCTGGGCCATCTTGATCTGCAGCTCACGCGCGTTGACCAGGTACTCGCTGGTGACGCCGAAGCGGCCGGAGGCCACCTGCTTGATCGCGCTGTTGCTGGAGTCGCCGTTGGGGAGCGGCCGATACCGCTCCGGGTCCTCGCCGCCCTCGCCCGTGTTCGACTTTCCGCCCAGCCGGTTCATGGCGATCGCCAGCGCCTCGTGGGCCTCCCGGGAGATGGAGCCGTAGCTCATGGCCCCGGTCTTGAAGCGACGCACGATCGACTCGACCGGCTCGACCTCGTCCAGGGGGACCGGGCGATGCGCCGGGCGCAGGTCCATCAGGCCGCGCAGTGTGCAGAGGCTCCGGGACTGGTCGTCGACGAGCCGCGAGTACTCCTTGAACACCGCGTAGTCGCCGCTCCGGCAGGCGTGCTGCAGCTTGTGGATGGTGAGCGGGTTGAAGAGGTGCGACTCGCCGTCCTCGCGGTACTGGTACTGGCCGCCCACGCCCAGCTGGCGGTGCACGATCGGCCGCTTCGGCGGGTACGCCCGGTCGTGGCGCAGGCCGACCTCCTTCGCGATCACCTCGATCCCCACCCCGCCGATGCGCGTCGGGGTCCACGTGAAGTACTCGTCGATGAAGTCCCGGTTGAGCCCGATCGCCTCGAAGACCTGGGCGCCGTGGTAGCTCTGGATCGACGAGATCCCCATCTTCGAGATGACCTTGACGATGCCCTTGTTGACGGCCTTCACGAAGCGCTGCTCCGCCGGCTCCGCCGGACCCTGGATCATCCCCAGCCGGACCTGGTCGTGGATGGTCTCGAAGGCGAGGTAGGGGTTCACGGCGCTCGCGCCGTACCCGATCAGCAGCGCGAAGTGATGCACCTCGCGGGGCTCGCCGGACTCCAGCACCAGGCCCACGCGCGTGCGCGTCCCGGTGCGCAGCAGGTGGTGGTGAACCGCCGCGACCGCGAGCAGTGCCGGGATCGGGGCATCCTCCTCGCCATGGCCGCGGTCCGAGAGCACGATGAGGTTGTGGCCCTCCGCGATCGCCTCGGACGCACGGTTGCGGACCGCCTCGATGGCCCGCCGCATCCCGGCGCCGTTCTCCGCGACCGGGAAGAGGATCGGGAGCGTGATGGTCCGGAACCCGTGGGAGCCGTTGGTCCCGTCGAGCTGCCGGATCTTCTCGAGCTCCTCGTTGCGCAGGACCGGCGTGGGCAGCGCGAGCTGGTGCGCGGCGGCCGGACCCGGCTCGAGCAGGTTGTCCTCCGGCCCGATCGACGTCTCGACCGCCATCACGATCTCCTCGCGGATCGCGTCGACCGGGGGGTTCGTGACCTGGGCGAAAAGCTGCTTGAAGTACCCGTAGAGGAGCTGCGGCCGGTCGGAGAGCACGGCGAGCGGCGTGTCGTTCCCCATCGACCCGACCGGCTCGGCGCCCTCTTCCGCCATCGGGTTCACCAGCAGCCGGACGTCCTCG
>JAJYEB010000166.1 GCA_021790375.1 Chloroflexota bacterium
CGACCTCGACCACGAGACGATCTGCGCCATGACGGCCGACGCGTTCGGATCGGATGGGGTGATGCCGGGGGACGGCAGTCGGCCGGAGGACCCCCGCTTCGAGGCCGCGCCCCCTCTGCCGTCGGCGGAGCGCGCCCGTGTCGTGAACCGGCCAGGCTCGCAGGCGCACCTGTCGATCGCGGTCCCGGGCCTGCGGCGGGACGACCCGGAGCAGTGGGCGCTCGAGCTGCTCGATACGATCCTCGGGGAGGGGATGAGCAGCCGTCTCTTCCTGCACCTGCGGGAGGAGGCCGGGCTGGCCTACGACGTGCACTCGTTCCTCACCGACTACGCCGACTGCGGGATGCTGGGGATCTACGCGGGAGTCGATCCGCACGTCCTGGGCCGCGCGCTCGCGGCGATCCTCGCCGAACTGGCCGACCTGCGGGACCGGACCGTCCCCGACGACGAGCTGGCTCGCGCCAAGGCGTATTCGTGCGGACGGCTCGAGCTGCGCCTCGAGGAGGGCAGGAACCTCGCCTCGTGGCTGGGCGCGCAGGAGGCCCTGCACGAGCGGACGCTGACGCTCGAGGAGGCGGTGGAAGCCATCCAGGCGGTGACCGCCGACCAGCTGCGGTCGCTGGCCGGCCGGCTGTTCCGCGACGAGGCGCTGTCGCTGGCGGTCATTGCGCCGGGGCGGCGGGGCCGCGGGCTCGCGCAGCGGTTGCGGCTGCCGTGACCGGGGAGGACGAGCGCGTGGAACGGGTCGACGTGGACCCGCGGCTGCCGTGGGATGACGCGCCGGCCGGCGAGCCTGCGCCAGACGAGGATGCGGCCCGCGAACTTGCGGCCGACCAGCCTGCGGCCGGCGAACCTGCGCCGGACGAGGATGCGGCCCGCGAACTTGCGGCCGACCAGCCTGCTCCCCACGAAGCGACGGCTGGAGGCGCCCCCTCGGCCCCAGACGTGCCGGGGGGACCCGAGCCGCCACCGTCCACCGTGCAGCCCGTCGCGGTCGGCCCCGAGCCGCCACCGTCCACCGTGCAGCCTGTCCCTGTGGGTCCCGGCCGGCCCGCCCCGCCTGCGCCGACGCCCGCCGCCCCGTCGGCGGCAAGCCTGAGTGATGCCCGCCTGGCCCGCGTCCACCTCCGGGTCGGGATGTTCGGACTCGCCCGCGCGGAGCTCGAGACACTCGCGGCGCGTGGCGGCCTGGACGTGCCGGCGCTGGCCGATCTCGCCGAGGTGCGCTGGCGAACCGGCGACCTGGTGGGTGCCGGCGAGGCCGCCGACGCCTACCTGGAGGCCGGCGGCGAGGAGCTCGTGGCCGTGTGCGTGGCCGCCGAAGCAGCGGCAGCGGCGGGGCGCATGGCGGATGCCCGCAACCTGGCCGCCCGGGTCCTGGCGCGCGGCCGGGATCGACTGGACGACCTGTTCGCCGGCCAGCCACAGAGCAACATCTGGCCGGCGGAGCTGCGTCCGGGCAACCTCCCGCTCGGCCGGCCCGAGTCGACCCCCGGGATCGTGCCCCCACCCGCGGGCGCTCCCGCGGCCGCGTTGACCGGCTCCGGCGACCTGGCGGACGTCGAGGCCCGGCTCGCGCGAGGCGACCTGGCCGGGACGGCCACGCGTCTCGCCCTGTTGCTTCGCCGCCGGCCGGCCCTGGCCCCGGCAGTCCTGGCCACGGCCGACGAGGCGCTGCGGATGGTCAGTCCCGGCGCCGAGGCCGCATCGATCCACCTGGTGCGCGGCGACGCGTACCGCCTCATGGGCCGCGAGACGCTCGCGGCGGAGGCGTTCCAGCAAGCGAGCCGGGCCCTTCACGGTGTCCGGGAACCCGAGGAGACATCGTGACAGAACGCACGCTCGTACTGGTCAAGCCCGACGGTGTCCAGCGCCTGCTGGTCGGCCGCATCCTCGCCCGTTACGAGGAGCGCGGGCTCAGGATCGTCGGGCTGAAGCTGGTCCAGGTCGACCGGGACCTCGCGGAGCGCCACTACGCCGTGCACCGCGAGAAGCCCTTCTTCGCGGGTCTCGTCGAGTTCATCACGTCCGCCCCGCTGGTTGCCCTGGCGCTCGAGGGGCCCGATGCGGTGGCGGTGGTCAGGACGATGAACGGGGCGACCCGTCCCAACCAGGCCGACCCCGGGACGATCCGCGGCGACCTCGCGCTGGTGACCTCGCAGAACCTGGTGCACGCCTCCGACAGCCCCGAGACGGCGCAGTTCGAGCTCGATCTCTGGTTCCGCCCCGAGGAACTCGTCGGGTACACGCGGGAGATCGACCGGTGGGTGCTCGCGCCCGAGGGGGCGTGAGCACGGGTTCGACCCCCGATGCTCAGTCCACCGAGGCGAGCACGCCCCCCGCGCGCAGCGACACCACGACGGCGAGGGCCGCGGCCAGGAGCACCAGGCACGCGGCGATGACCGCGCCGTTCGCCAGCCAGGCCGCCGCGGCGGCATCGCCTGCCCGCCGGAGCGCCCCGCCGCCGCCTGCTCCATCGGGCCGCGGTCGCGCCGCGTCGCCGGCGCGCGACTGAACGCCGCCCAGCCTGTCCACCCGGCCCGCCCATCCGGAACGCACGGGACGGGACCGGCCCGGACCGGTGGCCGGCTCCTGCCCGTCCGATTCGACCGGGCGCCGCAGCCCGATCCACGCGAGACGGACGAACGGCACCAGCCCCAGCCATGCCGCGGCCAGCATGAGCGACCCCATGAATCCGCCGGTCGCCTGGGTCAGCGACGATCGCAGGGTGAAGATGCCCCACCCCGGCAGCCCGAACGTGGCGACGGCCACCCCCAGCAACCCGATCGCGAGCAGCGGCGCGCGGCGGGCCCAGCCATCGAGCTCATCGAGGCGGGCTGTGCCCCAGGCCCCCGCCAGCGCCAGCGTCCACGCGGCGAACGCGGTCCGCGCCACGGCGTTCGCGGGCAGCCAGGTGGTGGCGGCGGCCGGTCCGGCCGGGTCGGCCGTGGCCAGCGCCAGCAGGGCCAGCCCCGCATCGCCGATCAGCGTGTACGCGAGAACGTGCCGGAGGTCGCCGTGCAGCGTGGCGACGATCGCGCCGCCCACCACGGTCACGAGCGCGACGACGGCGATCAGGGCGCGGACCTCGCCGAGGAGTGGTGTGCCGGCCACGCCGCCGAAGGCGATGGCCGGCGCCAGCACGCGCTGCTCCCAGGCGACGGCCGCCAGCGCGAACGCCGCCGGCAGCCAGACCGCGCGTGCCGCCACCAGCGCGATCGGCCCGGACACCGCGGCGCGCGCGACGATCGTGTGCAGCGGCATCGCGCCCAGGAAGAGCCCGACCGCGCCGGCCACGAGCAGGAGCGCGGTCGCGACGCCGGTGGGGTCGGCTGCCACGGGCCCGGACGGCCCCAGGAGCCACGCCATGCCCACCAGCCCGAGGCCGCCGGCGACCGCCGCCACGCGGAGCGCGCGACTCGCCATCCTGGCGCCGGCTGCCTCCGGCGCGCCATCGGTCCCGGCAGCCAGGATCGGCGCCAGCACGACCGCGGCGGCAGTGACGAGCGCAATCGCGATCGGCGGGCCGTCCGTGCCGGCGGTCTGGAACTGCGCGCTGGTGCCCGACGGAGGGGCCATCAGCGAGCCGTTCAGCGCCGCCAGGCCGGCCGTCAGCGCCGCGACGGCAACCGCCAGGGCGGCCGGCACGCGCGGGCCCGTTGAGCGGACCGCGACGGCCACCCCGAGCAGCAGCAGCAGCGACGCCGCCGAGCTGGCCACCACGTCCGCGCCGTGCTGACCCAGCGCGAAGGTCGCGCCGCCCATCACGATCGTCGTGAGCGGGGCCGCCACGACCGCGACCACGACACACACGCCGAGCCCCACCGCGGCGAGTGCCGGTCCGAGCGCGCGGTGCGCCGTGAGCGACGCCAGACCGGCGCTGACGAGCGCCACGGCGACGAGGATGCCAGCGCTCATGCCGGCCGCCCTGCTGCCGTCATCCCCGGCCCCGCCGGGCGCGGGTGCCCCCGGGGGCCACTGCGGAGCGCGGTTCCGGTGCCGCGGACGAGCGCGGTTCCGGGGCTTCTGCGGCGCGCGGCTCGGGGGCCGCCGGCACGGCTCCGCGGCCCTGGAGATCCTGCAGCAGCACCTCGCGGGAGGCCGCGGCGGCTCCCACGATCGCCAGCGCCAGCGCGACGACCTCCAGCTGGCCGGGGGTGCCGGTGAGGGACGCCGCGACCAGGCCGCAGGCATCCAGGAAGATAACCGTTCCGATCGCCGTTCGGAGCGTGTCTCGGCTGAAGGCGGCCAGCGGGACGGCGGCGAAGGCCACGGCGACCCCGGCCGCGAGCGCGGTGGCCGGCCCGCGGCCGGGACCCGCGATCGGCGCGACCGCCCACCCGAGTGCGAGCCCGACCAGCACGAAGGCGGCCTCGGCCCACCCTCCGAGCGGCAACGGTGGCAGGAGCGCCGGCCCAACGCGCTCGGCCAGCACCAGCAGGTACGTGGCGAGGAGGGCGGTCACCAGCCAGAAGGCCAGCGGCAGCACCGCCGGCAGGGGGGACAGCGCCAGGGGCGACAGCACCAGGGCCGCGCCCATGGCGAGCACCGCCACCTGCGCCGTTCGCGCCCGCAGGGACGCCGCCACGGCCACCGCGGTGGCGAGGGCACCGACCCCGGCCAGCGCAGGCTCCACGGCCGGGCCCTGGGTCAGGCCGCGCGCGCGAACGCGGCGGAGCGGCCGGCGGCGGGAGCGGCCGGCACGCTGTCGGCGGCCGGGGGACCCTCGGCGCGAGCGCCGGAGGGGAGGGACGAGGGCAGGGGCAGCGGGCTCAGGTCAGGATAGGTGGGCGTGGCCAGGATCTCGAACGTGCTGAGGGGCCAGTAGCGCAGCCAGGCCCGGCCGATGACGCTCGAGATCGGCACCGGCCCGAACACCCGGGAATCGCTGGAGTCCTCGCGATGGTCGCCCATCACGAACAGCATGTTCGGGGGGACGACCCAGTGGTCCAGCCCTCCGATCGGTTCGGTGACCTGCCCGGGGTACACGTACGGCTCGCTGATCTCCTGCCCGTTGATCGACACGTGGCCGTTGCGGAGGTCCACGGTCTCGCCCGGCGGGCCGATCACGCGCTTGATGTA
>JAJYEB010000167.1 GCA_021790375.1 Chloroflexota bacterium
GCGCATCACGGCCCCGATGCCGGGGCGCGTGCTCGCCGTCCACGTCGTCGAGGCGGCCGTGGTCACCGCGGGGGCTCCCGTCGCGACACTGGAGGCCATGAAGATGGAGCACGTGGTCGCCGCACCGCACCCGGGACCCGTGCGGGAGCTCCTGGTCCGCGCGGGCGAGCAGGTGGTGGCGGGTCAGCTGCTGGCGGTGATCGGCCTGCCCGACGGGAGCCAGCCCGACGGGAGCCAGCCCGGCGGGAGCCAGCCCGGCGGGAGCCAACCCGGCGGGAGCCAACCCGGCGGGAACCAGCCCGGCGGGAGCCAGCCCGACCGCGCCGCGCCGCCTGCCACCGAGGCATGACCGTGGCCGGGGCGGAGGATCGCGTGCGGATCTACGAGGTCGGGCCGCGCGACGGGCTCCAGAACGAGGCGCGGCCAGTGGCCACCGCGGACAAGCGCCGCTTCGTCCAGCTGCTGCTGGCCGCGGGCCTGCGGGAGATCGAGGCGACCAGCTTCGTGTCGCCGAGGGGCGTGCCGCAGCTGGCGGACGCCGACGAGCTGCTCGCGGCGCTGCCCCGCGAGCCCGGCGTGCGGTACCCGGTCCTGGTGCCGAACCTCCGCGGGCTGGGGCGTGCCGAGGCCGCCGGGGCCAGGGCGATCGCCGTGTTCACGGCCGCCACCGACGCGTTCGCCGAGCACAACATCGGCATGACCGTGGAGACCTCGCTCCGGACGTTCGGGCCGGTGCTGGATCGAGCCGCCGGGCTCGGCTGGTGGCGGCGAGGGTACGTGTCCACCGCGTTCGGCTGCCCGTACACGGGGCGAGTGGAGCCCGACCGTGCGGTGCGCGTCGCGGCCACGCTGCTGGAACTCGGCGTCGACGAGGTCTGCTTCGGCGACACCATCGGCGTCGCAGTGCCGGCCCGGGTACGGGAGCTGCTCGCCCGCGTGCGGGACTCCGGGCTGCCGGTCGAGCGCGTGGCCCTCCACTTCCACGACACGCGTGGCATGGCGGTCGCGAACGTGGTGGCCGGGCTCGAGGCGGGCGTCCGCTGCTTCGATGCGTCGACCGGCGGGACCGGCGGGTGCCCGTACGCCCCAGGGGCCGCCGGGAATCTCGCGACGGAAGACCTGGTCTACCTGCTCGACGGCCTGGGGCTGGCACACGGCGCGATGCTCCCGCTGGTGCTCGAGGCCGCACGCTTCATCTCGGGTGTGCTGGGCAGGCCCCTGGCCTCGAAGGTCGGCCAGGCGGGCGGCTGGGACCCGGCAACCGGGCAGCCCCTGGGCCGCGCGTAGCGCAGCTTCGCGCCCCCGATTGGGTCCGGGGCCGCCGCGGTCCCGGCACGCGGACGGGGTCGGCGCCGCCGCCCGTCGCCTATGCCCGGCTGTCGTCCGGCCAGTCGAAATCGGCCGGAGCCTCGTCGTCGCCCGTCCGCGACGGGAGCGTTCCCGACCGGCGCGATCCCGACGGGACCGGCGAGACCAGCTCGACCGCCAGCAGGGCCAGGGCGGCCGGCAGCAGCAGGAAGGCGAGGGCGCCGAGCAGCGGGAAGAGCACCAGGAGCGCGAGGATCGCCAGCATCACGCGCCAGGGGCGTGCGTACCGGATCCGGCGCACCAGCACCCGGCCGGCCAGGATCACGAACGCGCAGCTGCCCACGACCAGCACCACGGTGGGAGCCAGCCGGGAATCGGCGAGCGACCCGACGAGGCCGGTCAGGGCCATGATCAGCATGCCCGCCAGCGCGAGCCACAGCGGGAGATCACGCACGGTCAGGTACGGTCGCAGCCAGGGCGCACGCAGCCGCGTCATGATCCGTGATGGTAGCCGGGCGGAATCGGTGATGGTGGCCGGGCCGACCGACCGGGAAGTCGCGTCCGGGTCACGGCGGTGCGCGGCGCGCCGGGCAGGCGGCACCCGGGGTGAGCGGCGCTCTCAGACGACCCGCAGCCCCAGGATCTCCCGCGCGATCACGAGCCGCTGGATCTGGCTGGTGCCTTCGCCGATCTCGGTGAGCTTGGCGTCCCGCAGGTACCGCTCCACGCGATACTCCTCCACGTAGCCGTACCCGCCGTGGATCTGCACGGCGGCGTTGGTGGCGCGGGATGCCACTTCGGATGCGAACAGCTTGGCCTGGGCGGCCTCGAGCCGGTACGACCTTCCGCGGTCCTTGAGCCACGCCGCGCGGTGGACCAGCAGGCGGGCCGCGGCCAGCTCGGTGGCCATGTCGGCGACCATGAACGCGACGCCCTGGAAGCTTCCGATGGGCCGCCCGAACTGCCTGCGCTCGCGCGCGTACGACGTGGCGGCGTCGAGGGCCGCCTGCGCGAGCCCCAGCGCCATGGACGCGATCGAGATCCTGCCGCCGTCGAGCACCTGCAGGAAGAGGGGGAACCCGTTGCCCTGCTCGCCCAGCAGGTTCCCGGCGGGGATGCGGCAGCCGTCGAAATGCAGCTCGCCGGTCGCCGATGCGTGCAGCCCCATCTTGTCCTCGAGCCGACCGACCGTGAAGCCGGGGGCATCGGCGGGCACGACGAAGGCGCTGACCTCCGCCGAACCGTCCGGGCGCGATCCGGTGCGCGCGGCGACGACGTAGGTCCCGGCCCGGCCGGCGTTGGTGATGAAGCGCTTCCCGCCGTCGATGACCCAGGCGCCGTCCTCCAGCCGGGCGGTGGTGCGCGTGGCGCCCGCGTCGCTGCCGGCGCCCGGCTCGGTGAGCCCGTACGCCCCGAGCACGCGGCCGGAGGCCATGGGCACCAGGAACTGCGCCTTCTGCTCGGGCGTGCCGGCGATGTGCAGCGGGCCGCAGCCGAGGCTGGTGTGGGCCGCCACGATCAGCGCCAGCGACCCCCAGGTCCGCGCGATCTCCTCGATCGCGACGGCATAGGCGAGCGTGTCCATCCCCGCGCCGCCCTCGTCCTCGGGATACGGGATGCCCAGCCAGCCCAGCTCCCCGATGCGCCGCACGATCTCGCCCGGGAACCGGCGCTCGCGTTCGTGTGCGGCCACCACGGGCTCGACCTCCCGCGCCAGGAAGTCGCGGATGGCGTCCCTGAGGAGCCGATGCTCCGGGGGCAACTCGAACTCCACCGGCGCGGACCCTGTCACGCCGCCCGGAACGTGGTTCATGCCGGGCCTCTCTCGTTCCGCTGTGCGTGGTCTCGCGGTCATGCCGGCCGCGAGACCCCCGTCACGCCTTCGGCTTCTTCGGCTGCTTCGGTTTCGGCGGCCGCTTCGGCGTCTTGTCTGCCATGTGGCACCTCCGCCCGAAGCGTACGACATCGCCGCTTCCCCGCGCGCGGGGGTTGCGGCCCGGCGGCCGGTCGAGCGGGGGTGCGGCTCCTCGGCCGGTCGAGCGGGGGTGCAACAGCGTCCGCGCCCGCGCCCGCGCCCGCGCCCGCGCCCGCGAGACTACCCGGGGGCGGCTCCGGCGGGGACCGGCTGAGCGGCGTCGACCGCCGCTACCTCACCGTCGGCCGTGCCTCCATGCGACTCGCCGCTCGCGGGTCCGACCGCGCCGGCCACCGCAGCGTCCCCGCGCGCCCCCCGCGCGAGCCTCGGAAGCGCCGCGCGGGCAGCCGCCGAATCGCGCATCGGCAGAACCGTCCGCCACCGTCCATCGAACGCGTGCAGCGCGCCGGCCACGGCGCCGGGGGTGGGAACGAGCACGGCCTCGCCGGCGCCCTTGGCGCCGTACGGCCCCTCGGGCTGCGGCTCCTCGACCAGGATGCATTCCACCGCCGGCATCGCGGCCGCGGGCAGGATTCCGAGCGACTTGAGCGTCCCGGCGGCCGGGACCCCGCGATCGAGCGGCAGCTCCTCGGTGAGCGCGAGCCCGAGCCCCATGTGCACTCCGCCCTCGATCTGCCCCTCGAGCGCCAGGGGGTTCAGCGCCCGCCCCACGTCCTGCGCGGCGATGACCCTCGCCAGCCGGCCCCGGTCGTCGAGGACGGCAACCTGCGTCGCCCACCCGTAAGCGAAGTGGGTGACCGGCTCCGCAGCGGCGTTCCCGGTGGTCCAGTCGACCACGTACTCACCGGCGAACTCCTGGCCGGCCAGGTCCTCCATGCGGCGGTCGCCCAGCGCGGACTTCAGGCGGCGCGCCGCGTCGAGCAGCGCCTGCCCGCCGAGGGTCGTCGCACGGGAGGCCGTGGTCTGCCCCGTGTCCAGCTCGCGCTCCGTGTCGACCACGACGCGGATCCGGTCCGCCGGCATGCCGAGCTCCTGGCTCGCGATCTGCCGCAGGACGGTGTGCACGCCCTGCCCCATCTCGGTCCAGGAGTGGAACAGCGTCACGCAGCCGCCGGGTTCCGGGCGGAGGATGACGCGGCCGCGTTCCGTCATGCCGTTGCCCACCCCGGTGTTCTTGGCGGCGCAGGCGATCCCGGCGAACCGCGCCGACCGGTAGGCATCGCGAACCGCGAGGAGCGTGCGCCGCACGCCCACGCCCGGCCCCAGCAGCTGCCCCGTCCCGAACCGGTCGCCGGTGTCCAGGGCGTTGCGCCAGCGGATCTCCCACCCGTCGAGGCCTGCCCGCTCGGCCAGCCGGTCGAGCATCCCCTCGATCGCGAACGTGACCTGCACCACGCCGAACCCGCGCATGGCCCCCGCGGGCGGGTTGTTCGTGTAGACGGCGCGCGCCTCGACGTCGACGTTCGGCACGCGGTAGGCGCCGCAGGCGTGCCCCGCGGCCCGCTCGAGGACCTTGTCGCCGACGCTGGCGTACGCCCCGGTGTCGCCGACGATCCGTGCACGGACGGCCACCAGCCGGCCCTCGGCGTCGCACCCGGCGGTGTACGCCATGATCAGCGCGTGCCGCTTGGGGTGCAGCCGGATGCTCTCCCGGCGGGTGAGGGCCAGGTGGACCGGCCGGCCGGTGAGCAGCGCGAGGAGTGCCGTCTGCCCCTGCACGCTCAGGTCCTCCTTCCCGCCGAACGCGCCCCCGGTGGGGACCTGGGTCACGCGCACGGCCTGCTCGGGGAGCCCGAGCAGGGAGGCGATCTGCCGGCGGTCCTCCCACGCGCCCTGTCCCTGGGAGTACACGCGCAGGCCCATGGCGGCCGGGTCGGTG
>JAJYEB010000168.1 GCA_021790375.1 Chloroflexota bacterium
ACGAGGATGCCGAAGATGAACACCTCGAACCAGCGCGAGTAGCCGAACTGCGCCGAGGCCACGTACACGAAGCCGATGAAGAACCCGCCCAGCGCCGCACCGGTGGTGTTACCGATCCCGCCCAGCACCGCAGCGGTGAACGCGAACAGCCCCGCATAGAAGCCCTGGTTGAACACGGCGTATCCGAAATACAGGGCCCAGACGATGCCCCCCGCGCCCGCCAGCGCGGAGCCGATGAAGAAGGTGATCGCGATCGTCAGGTTGATGTCGACGCCCATCAGCTGAGCGGCCTCGCGATCCTGCGCCGTGGACCGCATGGCCCGACCGAGCCGCGTGCGTCCGATGAACGCCTGCAGCGCGATCATCAGCACCACGGCCACCAGCACGATGAACACGTTGAGATACCCGATCGACGCGCCGGCGACTTCGAAGCGGGCGTTCAGCGTGAAGATCTGCGGGGAGTTCACCGGCGACGGGCCGAAGAACGCCTGCATGATGTTCTCCAGGATGAACGACACGCCGATCGCGGTGATCAGGGGGGCCAGCCGGGGGGCGTTCCTCAGCGGCCGGTAGGCGACCCGCTCGATCACCACGCCGACCATGCCCATGATCCCCATGGTGAGCAGGAACAGCGCCAGGAGCACGAACGCCAGCTCGATCGGGTTGTTGATCGCACCGTTGAACCCGGCAAGGGTCAGCAGCCAGAGGGCGACGAAGGCCCCCAGCCCGAAGACGTCGCCGTGGGCGAAGTTGATCAGCTCGATGATGCCGTAGACCATCGTGTAGCCCAGCGCGATCAGGGCATAGATGGCGCCGATGGTCAGGAAGTTGGAGAACTGCTGGGCGCCGACCAGAACGTACGCCACGATCAGGCTGCCGATGATCGCCGCGACCAGTCTGAACTGACTCCCCTGGAGGCGACCCGGGAGGGGGATCGATCGTTGCATCTGCATCAGGCGGTTATCCGGTACAGCCCTGCGGGCGTCTGAAGGCGGACGAGGGCCGGGGGAGCTGCGTGCTCCCCCGGCCCCTTGAGACACTGGCCTACTGGCTGGCGCCGAAGTCCTGCTGGCGAACGAACACCCAGTCTCCCTTTCCACCGGCGGCGGTCATGTCCGTCTTGTAGAAGGAGATGATGTGCTGGCTCGTGTCGCCGTTCGAGTCGAACGAGATCGTACCCAGCTGGGTGTTGAACTTGTTGGACGGGTTGGTGGCGTAGGCACGCACGGCCTCGCGGAGCGCGGCCGGCGTGGTGGCGGTGCTGGCCACGTTCTGCAGGGCCTGGAGGATCACCTGGGTGCAGGCATAGGCCGAAGCGCTGTACGCGCCCGGCTCCGCACCGTAGGCGGCCTTGTACGCATCCGAGAACGCGGAGGCGTTCGGGATGTCATGGGTGGCTGCGATGGTCCCGAAGGAGTTGGCGGCCGCGGAGCCCGCGACCGTGATGAACGAGCCCTGCACGCCGCCGGGACCGTCGACGATGCCGTCGCCGCCGCCGAAGGCGAGGGAGCCCATGCCGACCTGCGCCATCTGCTTGCGAAGCAGGCCGCCGCCGGTGGCCGTGACGCCGCCGAAGTACACGACGTCCGGGTTCTGGCTCTGGACTGCCGTCAGGAGCGGCGTGTAGTCGGTGGTGGTGGCGGGCGCGCCGTCGTGCTTGACGACGGTGCCGCCGAGCTTCGTGAACGATGCCGCGAACACGTCGGCGAGGCCCTTGCCGTACGTCTCGGTGTCGTCCACGACGTAGGCGCGGCGCTTGCCGAGGTCCTTGTAGGCGAACTCCGCCCCGGCCAGGCCCTGGATGTCGTCCGTGGTCGCGACGCGGATGTAGTTGATCCGGTTCGGGAACGCCTTGCGGATGTCGAGCGCGCCGTATGCCGGCTTGGTCAGGCCCGGGTTCGTGTTGGCCGGGCTGCACTGCAGCAGACCCGCCTGGTTGGTGATCGGGATCTCGGCCGCGCCGACGTTCGAGTTGAACGGGCCCACGATGGCGATCACCGACGGGTCGGCGACCAGCGTCTGGACGTTGGTGGCGCCCTGCTGCGGGTTGTGGACGCCGTTGACCGCGTCGTCCTTGATGCTCAGCACGATGGTGTACCCACCGACGCCGCCGGCCTTGTTGGCCTGGTCGACCGCGAGCTGGATCCCCTTCTTGGTGGGATCGCCATTGGCGAACTCGCCGCCCGACAGCGGAAGGTCCACACCGATGGTGATGGTCTTGCCGCTGGCCGCGGCAGACCCTGCGGGTGCCGCAGCGCTGGCGGGTGCCGCGGCACTGGCCGGCGCCGGCGCCGTGGTGGCCGCACTGCTGCACGCGCCTGTCACGACCACGGCGGCAACGGCGAGCGCGCCGATTCTCCTGGTTTGCATGGAAGTGCAGTCTCCTCCTCAAAGCTGCTGCGCTTCATGACGATGGACCAGCGGCGGGTGGCTGCGGAGCGGGAAGGGGACGGCCGTCAGAATCGCGGGTCGCCGGGACAGGAGGCCAGTCGGTCACCCCTCGCAACCGACGGGCATCGGGTGCCCCGGGGGAGACACGCTTGCACGCCCGGCCCACCAGAGCATTGCTGCCATTCGCCGATGGGTTAGCGTATGATAGGTGTCGGCGTCTCAAATGCAAGAGACGGTCCGGAGCGCCCCGGGCGTGTGCGGCCCGGCCCGCAAGGCCCGACCCCACCCGGTGCGGCGCGCTCGAGTAACGGAACCGGCTCGGCAGCGACCGGCGGCTTGGGCTGCCGCCGCAAGGCGCCTGGCGACTTCATTCGAGGTATCGCTCGCCAACGTGCAGTACCAGGTCCGCACCGCCCGGATCACGGACGTCGAACGCATCGTCGCGATGCTCGACGCCGTGACGGACCGTCCAGGCGTCGACCGCGTCCCGCTGGGGTCCGGCGATCTGCTACGGCAGCTCGTCGGCCTTCCGCACGCCGTCGTCCTGGTCGCCGAATCCGGCCGCCGGCTCGCCGGCGCGGCCGTGCTGGCGCTGCACCCCAGCGTGTCGCTGGGTGGCTTCGTGGGCACCGTCGACGTGCTCGTCGTCGATCCGTCCTCGCCGGCGCAGGCCGTCCGGGACGCGCTCGTGGATGAGCTGCTCAGGTCCGGGCGGAACAAGGGCTGCGTGGCCATCGAGACAGCTCCCACGGGCGACCCGGCAGAGCGGGAGCGCTGGGTCGACCGCGGCTTCGTCGAAGCTGGCCCCCGCCTGGTCCGGAGCCTCGCGCCTGTCGGCGCACCTCCGGCGTGACCCTTCAACCGGCGCGTGCGTGCGCCGGCACCCGGCCCGCGGGAGCGGGACCGGAACCGAACAGGAGACTTGCGTGAGCAAGAACGTCGCCGTCTTTGTCGACGTGGCGAACATCTTCTACGCCGCCAAGGCAGCTGGCGTGGACATCGACTACGTCACGCTGCTGAAGGCGGCCAGCGCCGGACGGGATCTCGTCCGCGCATACGCCTACACGGGGCTCGACCCCGAGAACGAGAACCAGCGCCAGTTCCACGCCTTCCTCGCCCGCAACGGCTACAAGGTCGTCAGCAAGGACATCCGCAAGTACGGCGACGGCAAGGTCAAGGCGAACCTGGACATCGAGCTGGTCGTGGACCTCATGCGCACCTCGCGCAACCTGGACATCGCGGTCGTGGTCTCCGGCGACGGTGACTTCGCGCCCGCGATCCGCGCCGTGCAGCAGACCGGCATCCGGGTCGAGGTCATCAGCTTCCGCGGTAACACGAGCTCCGACCTGATCGACGTCGCCGACGTCTTCACCGACATCACGCAGATCGCGCGGGTGGAGCGATCCTCGCGAAGCGGCCGGCGCGTGGCCGCCGAGGACGACCTTTCGATGACCGAGGTGCCGGAGAAGGAGACGGAGGGCTCTTCGTCGAGGCGGCGCCGTGGGCGCCGCGGTGAGGAGCGCGACGAGGGCAGGCGCGAGGATCGTCGCCCCGAGCGCAGGGAGCGGCCACCCCTCGTGGCCGCCGCGGCGCCGGCAGCCGGTGGTGTTCCGCTCGTGGTGCTGCCCGGCGAGAAGCTGAGCAAGGTGGCGGCCGTGGCCGCCCCGGCGACGGGCGAGGAGGTCGAGACGGCCGCCGCGGAGGAGGCCGAGATCACCGAGACATCGCTCGGCGAGGCCCAGGGGCAGGAGGCCGGCCGGCGGCGCCGCCGCCGCCGCGGCGGCCGGGGCCGTGGGCGAGGCCGGGGCCAGGAGATGGTCGGCGCCGCGGAGGCGGGGATCGCCGGCGAGGAGGGTGAGGCCGAGGAGGAGCTCGAGCTCGAGGTGCCCCGCGCGCCGCAGCACTCCACGTTCGGGTCGGTGTGGGACAGCCAGCTCGGCATGCCCACCGCGCCGGTCAGTGCGTCGACCGAGCTGGACGAGGAGGAACTCGAGGAGCCGGAGATCCCGGAATACCTGCTCGCCGAGCGAAGGCAGCGCGGGCGTGGCGGCCGCGGCACGGGCCGCGGACCGGGCCGCGGTGGCCGGGGATCCGCCTACCAGCAGGCCGTCGAGCGGGAGCGCTACGGTCGGGGGGGAGGCGCGGCCGGCGGCGGTCGCCCCACGCGAGGGCCGGAGCGCGGCCCGCGCCCGCAGTTCGAGCGGCAGGAGCGCCCGCGCCCGGTGCGCGAGACGCAGCCGCATGAGCGAGCCTCCGGCGCCGAGCCGTGGAGCGAGGTGCCGCCCGAGGTCGCGGAGCTCCTGCGCGCCGAGCTGGCGCGCCGGGGCGGTGCACGCCCCGAGCAGCATGGCCGCGGCGAGGTGGCAGCTGCCCGCCCGGGTGCTGAGGCGGCAACCGCCGCCGAAGCGTCCGCGGAACGGCCCCTGCGCGCCGCAGGCGGCCGCGGTGGTCGAGGACGGGCGCGGACGGCCGAGACCGGCGAGCAGGTGGCCGCCGCGATCCAGGCGCCGCCCGCGGAGGAGCCCACCGCAACGGGGGAGGCGCCGCAGGCGGCACCGCGTGGTCGCGGCCGGACGCGCCGCGCGACGGCCGTCGAGCCGCGCGTGGAACCCGCCGGACAGGCTGCGGGCGGGGCCGGGACACAGGCGCCGCCCGCAGCCCCCGCGC
>JAJYEB010000001.1 GCA_021790375.1 Chloroflexota bacterium
GGACGTCGCGATCGAGGCGGCCGACGTCACGCTGGTCGGCGGGGACCCGCGCGCGGTGGCCTCGGCGATCGCGCTGTCGCGGCGCACGATGGCGGTGATCCGCCAGAACCTGACCTGGGCCTTCGGGTACAACGTGCTGCTGATCCCCGTCGCGATGGGGCTCCTGTACCCGTTCACCGGCACCACGCTCAGCCCGGCCCTGGCGGCCGGCGCGATGGCGTTGAGCTCCGTCAGCGTGGTCACCAACTCCCTGCGGCTGCGCGGCTTCGACGCGCGGCCCGGGCGGGCGCGGCTCGGGCGCCAGCCGCTGTGGTCTCGCGTGCGCGACGCCGGCTACCTGGTCGCGATCGCGGTTGCCGGCCTGGTGCTGGCGGGCGCCGTGCTTGCCGGCAACCAGTGGCTGGACGCCTCGGCCCAGCAGGTGTCGATCACGGCGCGGGCCGCCACAGTGTCGCCGTTTGACGTCCACGTCCGCACGGGGCAGTTCGTCTACCTGCGCTTCACCAACGATGGCCCGGCCTTCCAGGACCTGGCGGTCCAGGGCATCCCGAACGTCGAGCTGCCCGCCCGCCCAGGCCAGACCACGGCGTTGCGCTTCATGGCTCCGGCTCCGGGGCGCTTCGAGCTGCAGCTCGGCGCGTCGAGCGGGACGGGCACCGCGGCCGGGACGCTGGTGGTGGATCCGGCGAGCTAGGCTCGCCCGCCGGACGGCACTCCGTGCGGTGACGGCCCGCGCGAATGGCAGCCGGCGCGCCGCCGGCGGTCGCGCTCACTCGCCGCGGATCCGCCACTCCGTCACGCCGCCCGGGCGGTCCATGAGCTCCACCCCCAGCGCCGCCAGCTCGTCGCGGAGCTCGTCCGAGCGCTCGTAGTTCCGGGCCGCGCGCGCCCCGGCCCGCTCGGCGAGGAGCGCCTCCGCGCCCGGCGGGAGCGAGGGCGGCCCCGCCGCGCCCGAGCGGACCGGTCCGGCGGCACCCGACGACGCGCTCGCGCCCGAGGTCGCGTGGAGGCCGAGCCCGAGGACGGCATCTGCGTCCAGCACCAGCCACCGCAGCTCATCCGGGTCGAGCGGCGTGCGCAGCGCCTCGCGGATCGCTGCCAGCGCGGCGGGCATGTCCAGGTCGTCGTCCAGCGCGGCCACGAACCGCTCGTGGAGCGCCCGACCGGCGTCGGAGAGCGGCACCGCCGGCGCGTGGGCACGGTCGAGGAGCCGGTACGCGTCGAGGTCCGGATCGGGAATCGCCTGGTGGCCGCGCACGCCGTCCGCAACGCCGACCGGGCGCGGCCCGGCTGAGCCCGCCACCAGCGCGGGCGGCATGGTCCACGGTCCGTCCGCCGGGGCAGGACCGAGCGCATGCAGGCGGGAGCGGAGCGAATCGAGGGCCGCCGCAGCCGCCCGCAGGGAATCGGGCGAGAAGTCGAGCTTGTGGCCGTACTGCGCGGTGAGGCAGAGGTACCGAAAGGCGAGGGGATCGATGCCGTCGTCGGCAAGCTCCGTGATCCGCTGGAAGTTGCCTGCCGACTTGGCCATCTTCCGGCCGCTCATCAGCAGGTGTTCCCCGTGCACGTAGGAGGCGGCCGGCACCTGGCCGGTGAGCGCCTCCGACTGCGCGATCTCGTCCTCGTGGTGCGGGAAGACGTTGTCGACGCCGCCCGTGTGCAGCTCGAACCGCTCGCCCAGGTAGCGCATGGCCATCGCGGAGCACTCGATGTGCCAGCCGGGGTACCCCTCGCCCCAGCGAGCGGTGGGCCACTTCACCAGGCGACCTTCGCCCGCGCGCTTCCAGAGCGCGAAGTCGGCCGGGTCGTGCTTGTCCGCCTCCACCTCCACGCGGTGGCCGGCGCGCAGCGCGTCCAGCGTGTTGCCCGAGAGCTTGCCGTACCCGGGGAAACGGGCCACGTCGTAGTAGACGGTGCCCTCCGGCGTGGCATAGGCGAAGCCGGCGTCCTGCAACCGCTCGACCATGTCCAGCATCTCGGGGATGTGCTCGGTGGCCCGGGGGTAGACGTGCGCGGGAAGGAGATTGACCAGCGCGGCGTCGGCGTGGAAGGCGTCCTCGTATGCGGCGGCGATCTCGGCCGGGGACTTGTCCTCGAGTTTCGCGGCCACCAGCATCCGGTCCTCGCCGCGGTCGAAGCGCTCGTCGCGCATGTGGCCGACGTCCGTGATGTTCTGGACGTGCACGACGCGCAGGCCGTGGTAGAGGAGGACGCGGCGGATGAGGTCGGCCAGCAGGAACGTGCGCAGGTTCCCGATGTGGGCGTAGCGGTAGACGGTCGGGCCGCAGCTGTACATGCGGACGGTCCGGTCGCCGCGCAGCGGCAGCACCGGCTCCGCCCGCCTCGACAGCGTGTTGCGGAGACGGAGCGTCACGGCCCGGGGCGCGTTACGCCGGCGGTCGCTCGCGCGGCAGGACGACCTCGAAGCAGGTCTCGCCCGGGCGCGATCGCACGGTGATCCGGCCACCGTGGCGCACGATCACGTTGTGGGAGATGTGCAGGCCCAGCCCGGTTCCCAGTCCCGGGGGCTTGGTGGTGAAGAAGGGCTCGAAGATGCGCTCGCGCAGCTCGGGCGGCATCCCCGGTCCGTTGTCGCAGAGTTCCACGACCACCTCTTCGTCGCGCGGGTACGCGTGGATGCGGATCTCCCCGCGCCCGCCGAGCGCGTCGATCGCGTTGTCCAGGATGTTCGTCCAGACCTGGTTGAGCTCGCTGCCGTAGGCCTCGATGGGTGGCAGGTCGGGGGCAAACTCCCGCACGACGCGGATCCCGTCCTTCAACTTGGGCCGCAGGATTACCAGCGTGCTCTCGATGCCGGCGCGCACGTCGACCCGCTGCACCGGAGCCTGGTCCAGGTAGACGTACTCCTTCACGGCATGCACGATCTCGGAGATCCTGCGGGCCCCCGTGGAGACCTCGGCGACCAGGGCATGGGCGAGGCTGCCGGCACCGAGCCAGGCCGCGATGGCCGCGAAGGCCGGCCCCGGGAACTGGTGCTCCACTTCCTGCAGGCGGGCCACGGTCCATCCCTGCGAGGCGAGGGCCGAGGCGACGTCGCCCGCGTCCGCCACCCCGCGGTCCTCGAGGAACAGCTCCAGGTCGCCGGTTCGATCGCTCAGCTCGAGCGGGTCCTCGGTCGGGTCGGCCGGGTGCCCGGCCAGATCGCCTCCGAGCGACGCGATGAACTCTGCCTGTTCGCGGGTCTCGATCAGCGGGCCGAGCGAGCGGGTCGCCTCGGCCCAGCGGTCGAGCGCTTCGTTCAGGAGCCCCGAGCTCCGCTGCACGGCGGCCGCCGGGTTGTTGAGTTCGTGGGCGAGGCCGGCCGAAAGGGTGCCGAGAGCCGCCAGCTTCTCGCGCTCGCGAAGCATCGCCTCGGTGTTCCGCAGCCGGCCGCTGACGGTCCGGATCATCGAGATGGACGCGCCGGGTCGCGTGCGGAGCAGCTCGAGGAGGGTGGCACCGGGGATGCGCAGCACGCGCACCGGCGAGATCGCCCGCACCGAGGCCGTCCGGGGCCGCGACTCGAGGACGGCCATCTCCCCCACGATCTCGCCGGGCCCGAGCCGCGCGAGTGGCACGTCCCCGGTCCCGGAGCGCTTCACCACCTCGAGATCGCCGGAGATCACGAGGTAGAGGGAGTCGCCGGGCTCGCCCTCCGCGGTCAGCACCGCGCCCGGGGCGAGATCCTCGGGCCGGGCGAAGGACGCCACCCACTCGATGTCCTCGTCCGACAGCCCCTCGAGCAGCGGGATCCGCCGCAGGAACTCGCGCTGGTCCGCGGGGCGGGTGAGGGAACCGGACTCCCCGGCGCCATCCGGCGTCGGGGTGCCGGCGGGCTGGTCGGAGCGCACGGGCGCCGGTGTGCCGTCGGCGGTCACAGGGTGGCCAGGTACTGGTGGATGAACTGGACCGCCATGGAGCCCTCGCCCACCGACGACGCGATCCGTTTGACGGATCCGGACCGGACGTCCCCCGCCACGAAGACCCCGGGCACGCTGGTCTCGAGGAGGAACGGGTCCCGCCGCAGGGGCCATCTGCCGGGTTGATCACCGGTGCGGGTGAGCCCGGGACCCGACACGACGAACCCCGCCGGATCGCGCTGCACGGCGTCGCCGAGCCAGTCGGTGCGCGGCTGCTGCCCGATGAAGACGAACAAGGCTGCGACTCCGCACGTCTGCCGCATCTCCTCGCCCGTCGCGATGTCGATGGCCTCGAGCGCCTGGCCACCGTGCACGGCGACGACGCTCGAACGGAGCAGCACACGGATGTTCGACGTGGTCCCGATCCGGTCCACCAGGTACTGCGACATGCCGGCCTCGATCGAGCCACCGCGGATGATGAGCATGACGTCCTCGGCGTACCGCGCGAGGTAGACCGCTGCCTGCCCGGCGGAGTTGCCTCCGCCGACCACGGCGACGTGGGCGTCGCGGTAGAAGGGCGCCTCCGTCGTTGCCGCGCCGTAGAACACGCCGGCGCCCGTGAGCATGTCGAGCCCTGGCACGTCCAGGCGCCGGTACTCGACGCCGGTCGCGACCAGCAGCGCCTGGGAGCTCACCGCCGACCCGTCCGCCAGCTGCACCACCTTGTACGGGTCGTTGACGCTCATGCCGACCACGTTCTGCGGCGTAAGGATCTCCGCGCCGAGGCGGCTCGCCTGGGCCAGCGCGCGCCGCGCCAGGTCGGAGCCCGACAGGCCGGAGGGGAACCCCAGGTAGTTCTCGATCCGCGACGTGGTGCCGGCCTGCCCCCCGGGGGCCTCCCGCTCGACCAGCAGCGTACGCAGTCCCTCGGATGCGCCGTAGACGGCGGCCGCCAGGCCGGCGGGGCCGCCGCCGACGATGACCAGGTCGTAGAAGGGCAGGGCGGCCTGGGTCCGCAGCCCCACCTTCTCGGCGATCTCGAGGTTGGTGGGTGCGACCAGGTGGGAGCCGTCGGGAAAGACCACCAGCGGCTCGGTGTCCTCGCCCTCGCCGGCGCTCGCGACGAGCGCCGGGGCGTCGGCGTCCGTCTCCATGTCGAGCCAGCGGTAGGGGATCTGGTTGCGGGCGAGGTAGTCCTTGATCTCGTGCGCACGGGAGTCCCACCGGTGGCTCACCAGGCGGAGCCCCTCGAACGGCGGCACGTAAGCCGCCTGCCAGTCGCCGAGGAGGTCTTCGAGGACCGGGTAGAGCTTCTCCTCGGGCGGGTCCCAGGGCTTGAGCAGGTAGTGGTCGAGGCGGATCGCGTTGATCGCCTGGATGGCGACCTCAGTGTCCGCGTACGCGGTCAGCAGCACCCGCTTCGCATCCGGGAAGACGTCCCGCGCCGACTCCAGGAACTCGGTCCCGGTCATCCCGGGCATGCGCTGGTCGGCCAGGAACAGCGCGACCGCCGACCCGCGGAGCTTCAGGCGCTTCACGGCGTCCAGCGCGCTCGGCCCGCTCTCGGCGGCCACCACGCGGTAGTCATGCCCGAAACGTCGCCGGAGGTCGCGCTCGACGGCTCGAAGGACCTGGGGGTCGTCGTCGACCGCAACGATGACGGGGTTCGCCATGGGGTCCTCCGTGACCAGGGGAGGCGCGACCTTCGCGCCCTGGGCTGGAGCGCGGCCTCCCACTCCTGTGCACAATAGCCGAAGTTCCCGTTGAGAGGGGCGATTCGGCCCACTCGTCCGCCGGCTCGCCGCCCGGCCCGTCCCCCGGCTCCCAGCCGGGCCACTCCGTGCGCTCGTTCGGGCACAATGGCCAGCATGTGCCGAGTGGCCGCACCATGAGCCGATCCCACCCGCCCGACGGTCCGTTCCGGTATCGACGCCCCATCGAGGTGCGCTTCGCCGACACCGATGCGATGGGCCACGTCAACAACGCCGTCTTCCTGAGCTACTTCGAGATGGCGCGGGCCGGCTACTACCAGGGCGTCACGGGCTCGACGTTCGGCATCGGCGCCCAGTCGCACGACCGCAGCTTCATCCTGGCCGAGGCACGCGTGACGTACGTCAGCGCGGTCCGCTTCGGCGAGCCACTGGTCTGCGAGGCCCGCGTGGGCTGGGCGGGGCGCTCGTCGTTCGCGATGGAGTTCCGGCTGCTTGCGCAGGACTCGCCCTTCGGCCGGGCCCGGCTCGCCGCCTACGGCGAGACCGTGCAGGTCATGTACGACTATGCCGCGGGGCGCGTGCAGCCGCTGCCGGCCGAGCTGCTGACGATGGTGGAGGCGTATGAGGGTCGCCGAGTCCCGGGCCGGGACGCCGCCGGGGGCGCCGGCGGGGATAGCGCCGCCGCAGGGCCCCTGCGCGCGGGATCAGGGCTGCAGCAGCTGTGACGCCGAGAGGACCTGGTGCAGCACGAACTGGCCGTCGGTGGCGGGATCCGTGAGGTTGGGCTGGGCGTCGTCGAGGACGACCGTGGGGATCAGCCGCACCTGCGCCAGCCGGGTGCCCACGAACGTCAGCATGGTCATGACGCCTTCCTGGGTCTGGCGGCTCCAGCTCTGCCCGAACCAGAAGTTCCCCTGGCTCGCGGTGACGAACCGGTAACCCGACCGGCTCCCGGGCGTGATCGAGATCGCGCCGGCCCAGTGGAAGTCCGCGCCGATGATCTCGTCCGCGCCCGCCGCCTCCAGCTCGGTGATCAGCGACCGCTGGAAGCCGGTGAAGGCCGCGCGGTACTCCACCGAGCTCCATTGCGGCAGCGCGAACACCACCTGCGCGCCGGCGCTCCGTGCGGCGGCGATCGCGGCCCGCGCCGTGGCAGGTGTCAGGGGCGCCACTCCAGGGCTGTCGGCGGTCGCGTACGCCGATCCGCCGATGGCATCGAACCCCACGAAGCCGAACCGGACACCGTCGACGTCGATCACGGCCGGCCGGAGCGCCTGCGCGAGCGTGCGTCCCCCGCCGACCGGCTGGATCCCGTTGGCGCGGAACAGGTCGACCGTCTCGCCGATGGCCCCCAGTCCGGGGTTCGTGTTGTGGTCGGCCGCGATCGTGGCCACGTCGAACCCCGCCCTGGCCATCAGCGGGGCCACGCGGGGGTCGATCGAGAAGACCGTGCCGCTGTCGTGCTGGGTGAAGTGGCTGGTCATGGAGCACTCGAAGTCGCTGACCGCGACGTCGGCGTTGCGGATCAGCGCCCAGACGGCCCCGGCGTGGTCGGTCCGGACCGCGTCCACCACCCACCAGCCGAAGGCGGGGTCCCAGTGCCGGCCCGTGTACTTCGCGGTGCCGGCCTGGAGCAGCCAGTCCCATCCCTTCCCGAGCACGTTGGTCTGGTAGCTCACGCCGCGGTCCGGGCAGTTGACGCCGGTGGTGAGCACGACCCGCACGTTCGAGGGGTTGTAGGCGGTCCAGGTCGCGGGCCACCCGGCCGGCGTCGGGATCGTCAGCGGGTAGGGCGCGGTCCGCGCGGGCGTCTCGCCGAACAGGTCGGCCGTCCCGATGGGCACCACGCGCAGGGCGGGCGTGATCAGGCCCGGTGGGAGGAGCGCCAGGCCGGTCGATGAGGCCGGCAGCCGGGCGGGGATGGCGTCACCCGGGACGCACGCGGCCGACGGCACGGCCTGCAGCGCCGTGGCGATCGCCGCTTCTGCGCCGCAGGGCACGATCAGCGTGCCGGACGCGAGCCGGGTGGCCAGGTCCGCCGGCGTCACGGAGTCCACGCGGTAGTTCGAGAAGCCGGTGACCACGGCCAGCGGAACCGACGAGCCGGGCGAGCCGGACACGCCGGGCGATCCGGACGCGCCGGGCGATCCGAACACGCCGGCCGACGCTGCCGCCGTGGGCGACGGGACCTCCGATGCGGGCGTGGAGGCGGATGCTGCTCCGGGCGAGGGCGACCCTGCGGGTCCACTCGCACCGAACGCCGCGGCCGGAGACGCGGAGGCGACCGTGGAGGGCGTCGCGGGCGACGCAGGTGCGCCGCACGCCGAGAACGCCATTCCCACGACGAGGGGCAGGGCGACGAGCCGACCGCACCGACTCATCGCCGGTCGCTCAGGGCTCGAAGCGCCGGAAGACCGCCACCGCGTTCTGGCCCCCGAACCCGAACCCGTTGACGATCGCCGTGTCCACGCGCTGCCGGCGTGGCACGAGCGGGACGTAGTCGAGGTCGCAGTCGGGGTCGGGGTCTTCCAGGTTGGTCGTGGGCGGGATCACGCCCTCGCAGATCGAGGACACCGCCACCAGGGCGTTTGCCACGCCCGCCGCTCCGAGCAGGTGGCCGATCATCGATTTCGGGGACGTGATCGGGACGCGGTACGCGTGGTCGCCGAACGCCGTCTTGATCGCCCGTGTCTCCGTGACGTCGTTGAGCGGCGTCGACGTGCCGTGTGCCACGATCAGGTCGATCTCGTCCGGCGCGACACCCGCGTGGCGGAGCGCCAGCCCCATCGCGCGCGCGGCTCCCCGGCCGGTGGGCTCGGGGGCGCTGACGTGGTACGCGTCCGCGGTCAGCGCGGCGCCCAGGACCTCGGCGCGGATGCGTGCCCCCCGGTCCACGGCGTGGGCGGCCGACTCGAGCACCATGACCCCGGCGCCTTCGCCGAAGAGGAAGCCATCCCGGTTCCGATCGAACGGGCGGGACGCGTGCTCCGGGTCGTCGTTGCGCTTCGACAGGGCGCCCATGTTGCCGAGCGCCGCGAACGCGATCGGCAGCAGCGGGGCCTCCGCGCCGCCCACGAGCACCACGTCGCACTCGCCGTCCTGGATGAGGCGCAGCCCGTCGAGGAACGCGATGACCGAGCTGGCGCAGGCGGCAACCTGGGTGATCACGGGGCCGGTCAGGCCGTACTTCATCGAGACCATGCAGGCGGCCATGGAGCCCGACAGGCCGGGGATGGCGAACGGGCTCACCTGGCCCGGCCCCCGCTGCTCGAGGGCATGCGTCCCGTCGACCACCTGTTCCAGGCCGCCGCCGCCCGTGTTGATCGCGACGCCCACGCGATCGCGCCGCTCCGGCGACCAGTCCGCGAAGTCGAGCCCGGAATCCGTCACCGCCTCCTGCGCGGCCGCCATCCCGAAGTGGATGAAGCGGCTCATCCGGCGCGCCATCTTGCGATCCATGGCGATGGTCGGGTCGAAGCCCTTGACCTCCGCCGCGATCCGCACGTCGAACCGGGATGCGTCGAAGGACGTGATGGGGCCGCCGCCGTTCACGCCGGCGAGCAGGTTTCGCCAGTACGTGGGGTAATCGTTGCCGATGGGGGTCACGGCGCCGAGGCCCGTGACGACGGCGCGGCGGGCAGGGTCGGTGCTGGGGGGCACGGATCGGCTCCTCCTCGGGTCAGGTGCGATCGATTGTAGCCGCCCACATCCGGCGGTCGGCGGCTCTCGCCGGCGGCATGGCCCGCCACGCCGGGGGCAGTCGGCGCCCCCAGAAGCCGAACGCCGTGCGCAGCCAGGACGAGACGGCGGCGCGGCCCGGCCCCCACGGGATGCCGTACTCCTCGCGGACGCGATCCGGCAGCAGTTCGAGTGCCGGCCACAGCAGCCAGTCGTAGAGCACGGGCGGCAGGGGCCCGACCGGTGGGTGGAGGATCGTGGCGATCAGCGATCGGGCCGTGGGGGTGACGTGGACCGGCCCATCCGGCGCGAGCATCGTCCACCAGTACCGGTCGAACGCATCCAGGTCGGCCGGCAGCAACTCGTCGGGAATCCCGAAGCCACGGCCGATGGGCAGTGTCTCGCAGTAGAACGCCGCGCGCCGTTCGCGGTGAAGTGGCTCGTACCAGGCGTCGTACGCGGTCATCGTGGATTCGATGAGCGTGGCATGCACCCACAGCGACAGCTCCGGGTCCCGGGCGCGGTAGGTCTCCGCGCCCGTGGTCCCGCGCGCGACGGCATCCCGCACGGGACCCACCACGGTCTGGTGCAGGCGGTTCAGCCGGGCGATCTCCCGGGTCGCGCCTCCGGTGGTGCCGTACACGATCCGCAGGTAGCTGCGCAGGGTGCCGTCCAGCCGGCCCCACGGATCCGCGCGGAAGTTGCTGTGCTGGTCCACCCCCTCGGCCACAAGTGGATGGGCGAGCTGCAGCAGCAGCGCGCGAGGGCCGGCGCCCAGCAGCAGAAACGCCTCGCGGTTGAGGCGCCAGGCCTCGCTGCCGGGACCGTAGAGGCCGGGGTCGGCCGCTGCCATGCGCCTCAGTCGCCGTCGTAGCGCTTGAAGATCACCGCCCCGTTGTGGCCGCCGAGCCCGACGTTCTCGGACATGGCGTACCGGATGCGCATCGGCCGGGCGGTGGTCGAGATGTTGAGCTGGATCTCCGGGTCGGGGTCACGGTAGTTGATGGTGGGGGGCACGACCTGGTGGTACACGCTGAGCACCGTGGCGAGCCCTTCGAACGATCCGGCGGCACCCATCATGTGCCCGGTCATCGACTTCGTGGCACTGATCGCGATGTCCGCGGTGTGGTCGCCGAAGACGCGGTGGAAGGCCTGGGACTCGGCCAGGTCTCCCAGCGGGGTGGACGTGCCGTGCGGGTTGATCATGTCGATCTCGTCGGCCGGGACCCCACGACGGGCCAGGGCCATCTCCATCGCCCGCGCCACGCCGTCGCCGCCCTCGATCGGCTGGATCAGGTCCCAGGCGTCGTTGGTCGAGCCGTAGCCCACGACCTCGGCGTAGATCCTCGCCCCGCGAGCCTTCGCGAGCTCCAGGTCCTCCAGCACCAGGGCGGCCGCGCCCTCGCCCAGGATGAACCCGTTGCGGGTCAGGTCGAACGGCCGCGACACGGTCTGGATCGGCTCCCCGGGCCGGGGCGACCCGATCCCGCGCATGTTCCCGAAACCCACCCAGACCATCTCGTAGATGGGCGACTCGGTGGAGCCGGCGATCACCGCGGTGCAGTCGCCGCGGCGGATGGCCTCGGCGGCCTCGCCGATCGAGTGCGTGCCGGTCGAGCAGGCAGTGACGACGGCCATGTTGTGGCCGCGGATGCCGGTCTCGATCGCGATCTGGCCGGACGCGGTGTCCACCAGCATGTTGGCGATGAAGAACGGGCTGACCAGCCGCGCGCCCTTCGTGTCCCAGGTTTCCTTGTTGTCCATCATGAGCTTCGGCTCGCCGGCACCCGACGCGAAGATGATGCCGATGTCGTCGCGGTTGTCCGGCGTGACCTCGATGCCCGAGTCGGCCAGCGCCTGCTTCGCGGCGGCCACCCCGAACTGGACGTTGAGCCCGGTGCGGCGGGCGGCCTTGAAGTCCATCCAGTCGCGCGCCTCGAAGCCCTTGACCTCGCCGGCGGCGTTCGATTCGTAGGCGGAGGCGTCGAAGCGGGTGATCGGGGCGAGCCCGCTGCAGCCGCCGGCCAGGTTCTTCCAGACGGTGTCCACGTCGTTGCCCACCGGGCTGACGGTGCCGAGACCGGTGACGGCGACGCGGCGGTTGTAGTCAGGGCGACGCATGGTTCGGGGCTCTCCTGTGGGCAGGGTGGGCGAACGGTTGGCGAGGGACGGTCATCTGGCGGGGGCCGCGGCGGAGCCGGGGTCGGGCTGGATCGCCGGGACCGCGAGCCTGCCCGGCGCATCGGGCTCGTCGAGGGCCACGGAGGCGGCATCCAGCGCGATGCGTTTCCCCAGGCCGGTCAGGACCCTGCCCGGCCCGATCTCGACGAACATGGACACGCCGGCGGCGGACATCGCCCGGACGGCGGCCACCCAGTCGACGCCGGTGGTAAGGTGCTCGACCAGCTCGGCCCGGCAGGCCTCGCCGGTGGTCAGCGGGCTGCCGTCCGCGTTGGCCAGCAGGGGGGCGACTGGGTCGTGGAAGGGGACCGCTGCGAGGGCGGCCCGCATGCCGGCGGCCGCCTCGGACATCAGTGGAGAGTGGGCCGCGACGCTGACCGGCAGGGTCACCGCGCGTCGAGCGCCCAGCCCCCTGGCGGCGGCCACCGCGGCATCCACCGCGGCGCGCTCGCCGGAGACCACGACCTGGCCCGGGGAGTTGAGGTTCGCGATCGTGAAGATCCCGGCCGCGCTGCCGGCGGCCCTGACGTCCGGAAGGCGCTCGTCGTCGAGGCCGATGATCGCCGCCATCGCGCCGTCCCGGCCCTGGCCGGACGCCTGCATCTGGCGCCCGCGCTCGCGCACCAGGCGAACGCCGTCCGACACCGAGATCACGCCCGCGGCGACCATCGCGGAGTACTGGCCCATGGAATGGCCGGCATAGAAGGCGGGGGCGAGCGGCCCGGTTCCCGTGGCCGCGAGGCGTTCGTCGAGTGCCCGCAGGTAGGCGATCGAGGTGGCCAGGAGGGCGGGCTGCGCGTTCACCGTCAGGTCCAGGTCGGCCGACTGGCCGGACCAGGCGAGGGTCGACAGTGGCTCTCCGAGCGCCGCGTCCGCCTCGGCGAAGACCGCGGCCGCCGCCGGCGACGCCTCGGCCAGTGCCTTCCCCATGCCGACGTACTGCGATCCCTGTCCCGGGAAGACGAACGCGACGGTGCCCATGTCCCTCCCTCTGGTACACGGGTCGTGCGGCGGACACGCCGCGACATCGGCCAGTGCGCGCACACGGTACCAGCCATGAGGGCGATCGGGCCGAATTCGTGTGCATCTCTGCATGGATGGGCGGCCGTAGATATGCTTCGGGCCATGGATGTCCCGGGGCGCATGAGCAACGGCGGTGCGGCGGTCAGGCAGGCGGCACGCGGTGATGCCGGGGCACGCGGTGATGCCGGGGCGCATGGCTCGGCGGCCGATGTCCTGATGAGCCGGGTCGTCGAGGCGGCCGGTGCGGAGCTGCAGAACCCGCGCCAGCTCTCGGACCGCATCGCGATGGGACGGGCGCTCTGGCGCGAGCTGGTGATCGGGTTCGCGGGCCAGCTCTCCGAGCTGCACCTGGGGTTCACCCAGCTGGCCGCGCTCTACGCCGTGGCGGGTGCCGTCACCGTCACGGTCGGCGACCTGTCCGCGTACCTCGGTCGCTCGCCGTCGGCGACGAGCCGGCTGGTATCCGGGCTCGAACGACGCGGCCTGCTGGCGCGCCACGAGGAGCAGGCCGATCGACGGGAGCGCACCCTGGCACTGACCGAGGCGGGCGCCGCGCTGCTCGGCCAGGTCGATCGGGCCAGGGCCGAGCAGTTTCTCGCGGTGGTTCGGCCGCTCCCGGCCGCGGAGCGCGCGCTGGTGGCAATGGGCGTGGCGGCGCTCGCGGAGCGCGCGATCACGCGGCGCGGGAAGCTGATCAAGGCCGGCCTGGGCGGGTAGCGCCGGGCGCGTCCGGTCTAGCGGTCGGTGTGCCCGGTGTAGACCAGGTTGTCGTAGAGGCTCGCGATGTACCCGGGGGTCACCACGGCCGGCGGCGTCGGCGGCGGACACTCGTAGAAGGAGCTGAGATCTGCCGCCCACGTGAAGGCCCCCGTATCGGGGTTGAACGTGGCGGTCCAGATGGCGAGTGTCATGGTGACCGTGTCGTCCGCTGCCGCGACCTGGTACTGGCCGTGGCCGGTGGACATGTGGTGCGCACCGTCGTACCAGGCGTGGACCGTCACGGTCGCGGTGCGGTCGTTGCCGAGGTTGAGCGTCCAGGTTCCGGTCACCTGATGTGGCGGCGGTTTGATCGGCACCGTCGGGGTCTCGCTCGTGCTGCAGTAGAAGGAGCCGCCATCGAACACGCCCTTGTAGGTGGCGCCCCTGCTCTCCGCCGCCACCGGCGCGACCAGCGCGAATGCGATGAGCAGGGCCATTGGCAACGCGAATCTGCGCATGTTCCATCCCTCCGCTCGACGTGCCCCGGTGCCGTGCCCCGGTGCCGTGCCCCCGCGCGGCAGCCCGGCGCGTCGATCGACAGCACCATCCCGTACGTGCCGTTCCCCGGGCGTTCCCCGAATCGCCTGTTCGCCGGGTGACGGCGTCGCTTCGGCGGCCGCGACTCCCTGTCCTCGCAGGGTCTGTTTGGCACGTCCCAGGTGACGCTGCGGTCGCTAGCCTCTCGACATGGTCAGCGCGGCGGCGCGCGGCCGACGGCCCTCGGCTGGGCCGGCCTCACCCATCCAGGCGCGTGTGCTCGGCGGGTTCGAGGTGACGGTGGCCGGCCGCGTCGTGTCGCGCGCGGCCTGGCAACGCGTGTCGGCGGAGCGGCTCGTCAAGCTGCTTCTCGTGACGCCGGGACATCGTGTTACCCGCGAAGCCGCGGCGGAGATCCTGTGGCCCGACGCGGCAGCCCAGGCGAGCCGCGCGAACCTGCGCAAGGCGGTCTACTTCGCCCACGACGCACTGGGGAGCGGGGACGCGCTGGTCGTTGACGTCCGATCCGTCGGGTTCGAACCCGATCGGCTCGACCTCGATCTCGACAGGCTCCAGGAGGCGTTCCGGGTGCTCTCCACCGGCGCGGCAGCGCCCGGTCAGGACGGTCGGTCGGGGGAGCTCGATCGCGCGACCGAGGTCGTGCTGGACCTCGGATCGCGCGAGCTGCTGCCGGACGATCCCTACGAGGACTGGCTGTTCGCTCCCCGGGAACGTCTCCGCAGCCGCTGGCAGACCGTCGCGCTGGCGGCGGCGCGGCACGCCCACGAGTCCGGACGGACAGCCGAGGCCCATGAACTGGCCGGCCGGCTGCTCGACCGCGACCCGACCGACGAGGCGGCCCACCGCCTGGCCATCGAGCTGTATGCGGCCGAGGGGCGCCATCACGCCGCGCGCCGGCAGTTGGAGCTGTGTCGCGCGGCGCTGCGGGAGAACCTGGACGTGGACCCGTCGCCCGCGACGGAGGCGCTGCTCCGGGCGGCCGTGGCGAAGGCCGAGCGCGCAGGGACCGAACCGCCCGTTCCCCGGCTCGTCGCGCGCCACGAAGAGCTCCAGCAGATCGAGCCGCTGCTCGACCGCGTCGCGGCCGGACAGCTCGCTGCCCTGGTGATCAGGGGGCCGGCGGGGATCGGCAAGTCCCGCCTGCTGCGGGAAGTCGTGTCGTACGCGCGGGCCGCCGGATGGAGCGTGACCGAGTGGCAGGCGGTGGAGGCCACGCGGTCGCTGGCGTATGGCCCGTTCCGGATCGGGCTGGCCGGATCCCTCGGTCCGGGGGAACTGGCGTTGCTGGAGGATCCCGCGTCCAGCGCCATCGCGACCGTGCTCCCGTGGCTGGGCGTGCCCCCGCAGGTGGAGTTCGCCGAGCGGCAGGCGCTGGTGTCCGCGCTCGTGACCGCGCTGGGGCGGCTCGCCGCGCGCCGCCCTGCGGTCATCGCCGTGGACGACCTTCCCTGGCTCGACCGGGCGTCGCTCGAGACGCTCGGTGCCGTCGTGTCCGGGCTCTCGAATGCGCCGATCCTGCTGGCCACGACGTACCGGGACGATGAGCCGACCGGCGAGGCACCCGCGGCGCTGGTCGACCAGATCCGGCGTGCCGGAGGCCTCGAGCTTACGCTGGGTCCGCTGGCGCCACGCGACATGGAGCCGCTGCTGCTCGGGCACCTCGGCGGCGAGTCGGTCGAGCCCCGCCTCGCCCGGCTGGCCCACGAGCACAGTGCCGGCAACCCGCTCTTCTGCCTGGAGCTGCTGCGGGCCGCGCGTGACCACGGGCGAGTCCGGCTCGACGGGGGTCGGTGGGCCATCGCGTCGGGGTCGGTCGCGGACGAGATCCCCGACAGCGTCCGGCGGCTTGTCGCGGGCCGCGCCACCAGGCTGCCGGAAGCGGCAAGGGATCTCCTGGCCGCGGTGGCCGAGCTCGGCGGCGGGGTGTCCTTCGACACGCTCGCGGCGATGCTGCCGGACCCGCCGGGCGGGCTCGTGGCCGCGCTCGACAGGGCGCTCGAGTCGGGGCTGCTGGTCGAACGGGGGACCGGCTACGCGTTCGCCCATCCCCTCTTTCGCCTGGTGGTACGTGGATCGGTCCCACCCAGCCGTCGCGGCGCCTTCCACCTCGCGGCAGCCCGAGCCCTCGCCGGCGTCGGCCCGGAGGCGTCCGCAGAGGATCTGTGCGTGGCGGCGGCCGCGAGCGCCGACCCGGCAGGCATCGCCGATCATGCGCTGGCCGCCTGCGAACTGGGGATCGAGGGCGCCGTGCCCCTCGCCATTGCCTATGGATTCGAGGGGGGCGAGCGAGAGGCTCGGGTGTTCGATCACGCCGCCGCGATCGGCCTGCTCGAGCGCGCCCTCGCCGCCTGGAGGCGTCTGCCGTCGGGAGATGCCTCCGCCTACCGGGCGAGCGCGGCGTATGCGCGGCTCGGCGCCCAGTACCTGCTCCTCGGCGACGAGCCGGCGGCGACGGCGGCCTGCCGCAACGCCATCGCCGCTGCCCGGACGCCCGATGAGCTGGTGCAGGCCTACGTCGCGCTGAGGTACATCTCGTACCGGCACGGCGACTTCGAGGCAGGACTGTCCGTCCTGGCCGAGGGTATCGCGCGGTTGCCGCCCGACGCCACGGCGATGCGGGCCCGCCTGCAGGCCGAGATCGGGTGGTCGCTGGTGCGCCTGCGCCGCCTCCCGGAGGCGCTCGAGGCACTGGCGGGGACAGCCGGCATCCTCGAGGACCTGGGCGACCGGCCGGGTGCCATGACGGCGCTGGATTCCCTGGGCGTGCTGCTGCGGATGCTCGGGCGCGTCGAGGAGTCGATCGTGCAGCTGGAGCGGTCGCTGACCCTCGCACTCGATCTGCACGACTCCCGCGGTGAGCTGTACGCACGCATCCACCTGGTCGGGAGCCTCACGAGTGCCGGCCACCCGGCTCGGGCGAAGCCGCACGCCGAGCGGTCGCTCGAGCTGGCCCGCATGATGGGCGACCGGTACCTCGAGTCCGTCGCGGCCTGGATGGCGGCGGAGATGTCGGACTCGCGCGGTGACACGGAGGCGGCCGTCCGTCTCCGACGGCACGAACTCGACCTGCTCGCCGGGATCGGGGGCAACGCGCACAACGAGGCGCTCGCGCACGCCCACCTGGCGGTGCTGCTCGGCCGGGCCGGAGATCCCGCGGCAGCCGGGGAGGCAAGCGCGGCGCGCGAGCTGGCACGCCGCTCGGAGGAGTCCGGATACCCCGAACGCATCGGCCGGGTCCTCGCGCTGGGCGACTGGAGTGCCCTGGAGGGCTGACGGTCACCGGCCCCGACGATCGGGCCGATCGATGGCGCCCGGCGTCGACCGCGACGGATCGGGGAACGCCGGAGGAACGGTGCCACTCGACACTGGACGCATGGACGGCTCCCGGTATCGATCCTACGTGATCCGCGTCTGGCGTCCGCTGGAGGTGGGGGACGGTGGAATCCGCGTGGCCGTGGAGGAGGTCCAGTCCGGGCGGCAGGTCGAGATGCGCGGCAGCGCGGCCGCAGCGCTGGCGTCGGCGGTGGCCGGCGCGTTGCCCTGTCCGGAGGAGCGGCCCGTGGAGGAGCGGACCGCCGTCGGGTCGGCGACGGGCATCGTGGAGGAGTGAGGGATCCGTGGGCACGACCGGCGGTGGCGCCGGGCTCGGGGTGACAGGGAGGGACGGTCGATGATCCTCGTGGTCGGGGCGACGGGAATGCTGGGCGGCGAGGTCTGCCGGCAACTCACTGTGAAGGGGGAAACGGTACGGGCCCTCGTGCGTCCCACGTCGGAGCCCGTGAAGGTGGCGGCCCTGAAGCAGCTCGGCATCGAGATCGTCGCAGGCGACCTCCGGGATCCGGCGTCGCTGGCGCAGGCGTGCCGGGGTGTCTCGGCCGTGATCACGACGGTCTCGTCGATGCCGTTCTCGTACGTTCCCGGTGAGAACGACATCCGGACCACCGACACGGACGGGGCAGCCGGTCTCATCGCGGCCGCGCGGGCGGCGGGCGTGTCGCACTTCGTGTACACGTCGTTTTCGCGCAACATCGACGACCCGTTCCCGCTCCGGGATGCCAAGCGTGCGACCGAGACGATCCTGCGAACGAGCGGGATGCGGTACACGATCCTGCGCCCGAGCTGCTTCATGGAGGTCTGGCTCACCCCGGCGGTGGGCTTCGACGCAGCCGGAGCGAAGGTGACGATCTACGGGACGGGCGAGGCCGGCATCAGCTACATCGCGGTACCCGATGTCGCGACGTTCGCGGTGCGCAGCCTGGAGACGCCGGCTGCGTGGAACGTTGCGCTGGAGCTCGGCGGCCCGTCCGCCGTCTCGCAGGCCGAGGCAGTCCGCCTCTTCGAGCGCGTCGCGGGGCGATCCTTCGAGATCACCCACGTCCCCATGGAGGCCCTGGCGGCGCAGTACGAAGCGGCGACCGATCCGATGCAGCGTTCGTTCGCGGGCCTGATGCGGTGCGTCGCCAACGGCGACCCGATCGACATGTCCGGGACGCTGCAGGCGATCCCGGCTCGCCTCACCGGCGTCGAGGAGTTCGCGGAGCGGGTGCTCGGGGCAGTGCCGGCGCACGTCTGACGAATATCGCGGGGGGTTGGGGGCCGGGCTTCCCGGGCACCGGGGCCCGGCCCCCGTGCAGGTGCCACGGACTGTCGCGGTGCCGTGGACCCCCGCGGTGCCACGGTCTGTCGCGCTGCCCCGGACGGTCGCGCAGCCCCGGACGGTCGCGCTGCCTCGGACGCTCGCGTGGTCGGCGATCGTCGGGGCGGCGTGATCCCCGCGTGGTCGGCGACGGTCAGATTGCGAGCGAACCCCAGCCGGAGGTCCTTCGGATCGACACCCGGATGATCAGGCGTCCCTCGAGGTCGTGACCTGCGTACTGCGGGTATCGCTCGCGGAGCGCCGTCGCCGCGGCGTTGTGCTCGGCCGCGTCCGCGGCCCCGGGCTCGAGCAGCCGCGCGTCTCCCTCGAGCCGCAGCCAGGCGAGTCGCGACCAGTCCTCGTCCCAGTGGTCGGCGAGGAGGGCGACGCGGGGGCGCGCGATGACGTCCCGAACCCTCGCGAGGTCGTGCGGGTCGTCCGCCCGCTTCGGCTTCCCGTCCAGCGGTGTGTACAGGACGTCGAGCGGCGGCGGCGCGAGCGCGAAACAGACCGGCACGGGCCGGGGCAGCCCGGTGGGGGCGATGGTCACGAGCACGAGGCGGCGAGCCTCCTGCAGGAAGGCGCGCTGTGTCTCGTCGAGGACCGGCTCGGTCACGGCGTCATCATGGCGGCGTCGCGGGTGCCGCGCCACGGGACGTGCCTCCGCCAGGGCGTGTCCGCGACGCCGAGCACGCGCGGCCGGCCGGCAGCCGGTCGGCAGTTCGCGGGCTTTCGGCAGGTGCCATCATCAGGCGATGACGCACCCGCTGTGGCCGCTGTTCGATCTCCGGATCGTCACGCCGCACCTGGAGTTGCGCCTCCCGGCGGACGACGAGCTGGCGTCGCTGTGCGCGCTCGCGCGGGAGGGCATCCACGATCCGTCGTGGATGCCGTTCGGTTACGGCTGGACGGACCTGCCGAGCCCTGCGTTCGAGCGGGGGTTCGCCCAGTACCACTGGTCCAGGCGTGCCGAGTGGCGCCCGGAGCACTGGTCGCTGGACCTGATGGTGTCCCTGGACGGCGAGCCGATCGGAATGCAGGGCGTCTACGCACGGGACTTCCCGACGCTGCGTACGGTGTCGTCCGGTTCATGGCTGGGGCGCACGTTCCAGGGCCGGAGCCTGGGCAAGGAGATGCGGGGGGCGGTACTGCACCTCGCCTTCGCCGGGCTCGGCGCAGATGTGGCACTCACGGAGGCGTTCACCGATAACCTCGCGTCGATCGGGGTGTCGCGGGCGGTGGGCTACGAGGAGAACGGCACGGGGAGGCTGGCGCGCCGGGGCGCCGCGAGCGACACGCTGCGGTTCCGGCTCACGCGCGAGCGCTGGGCTGCGCTGCAGCGGCCCGAGGTGCGGATCGAGGGGCTGGAGGCCTGCTCGATCTGTTCGGGGCGTCGCGGGGCTGACGATCCGCACCAGGCTGCCGGCCCGCGCCGGGCTGACGATCCGCACCAGGCTGCCGGCCCGCGCCGGGTGGCACCGACCCGGCCGCGCGGATCCCTGCCATCCTGCAGGACTTGCAGGGGAGGAACCGTAACGCCGGTCCGGGCGGGCCGGGGGCCGACGGCGACGACGGCACTCCGCCCGCGACGGTCGGCGCGTGCGGGACCGCGCGCCGCGACCGGCTCCATCCGGCCGCGCGCCGGCCGCGCGCCATCGTGCACCCGACATACCGTTCCCCGGGTGCAGGTTCTGCAGGATCGCCGGTCCCGGCGGGTGGCGCGCCGCGGCCGGGGCGAGGTGTGACCGGCGGGTGGCGGCGCAGCGGCGCAGCGGCGGAGCGAAGCGGGCGCGACCCCGGGCAGGTGCCCGTGCGCACGCGACCCCCGGCGCGCGTGCGGTTCCCCGGCGCGCGTGCGCTCCCCGACCCGTGCACGTCACACCGGCGCGCGTGCGGCTCCGCCCGCAGGCGGACACGCGCGCCCCGTCGTCGCCGGAGGCGGGTCAGCCTCGGCCGGGGATGGCCGTCGCGCCCGCAACCCGCCGCGCGCCGGGATCGGTCACGGCGCCCTCGCTCGCGGACGAGACGAGCGCGACGTACTTCGCGAAGACGCCACCGGCGTAGTGCGGGGCCGGTGGCTGCCAGGCCGCTCGCCGCCGCTCCAGCTCATCGGGCGGAACGTCCAGGTCGACCGCGTGCCGGTCGACGTCGATCACGATCGGATCGCCGTCCCGGACGAGGGCGATGGGGCCGCCCAGCGCGGCCTCGGGCGCCACGTGCCCGATCATGAGGCCGTGGGTGGCGCCGCTGAAGCGCCCGTCGGTGAGCAGCGCGATGCTGTCGCCCAGCCCCTCGCCGACGAGTGCCGCGGTCACGTGCAGCATCTCGCGCATGCCGGGTCCGCCGGCGGGACCCTCGTAACGGATCACCACGCAGTCCCCGGGCTGGATCTGGCGCGCCTTCACGGCCGCGAAGCTCGCCTCCTCCGAATCGAAGACGCGGGCCGGACCGCGGAACTGGCGCCGCTCGTGACCGGCGAGCTTGATGACGCATCCGTCGGGGGCGAGGCTGCCGTGCAGGATGGTCAGGCCACCGCGCTCCTTCAGCGGGCGGTCGATGGGGCGGACGACCTCCTGGCCGGGGGTCTCGTGGACGGCACTCGCCACCTCTGCGATGGTGCGGCCGTCGACCGTGCGCGCGTCACCGTGGAGAAGGTCCCGCTTCAGGAGCTCGCGCATGACCAGGGCCACCCCGCCGGCCCGGTGGATGTCGAGCGCGACGAAGCGGCCGCCCGGGACGAGATCGGCCAGGATCGGGGTGCGGTCCGCGATCTCGCCGAACTCGTCGATGGTGAGCGGGACGCCGAACTCGCGGGCGATCGCCAGCAGGTGGAGCAGCCCGTTGGTGGAGCCGCCGGTCGCCGCGACCGAGGCGACGGCGTTCTCGAGCGCCTGCCGCGTGACGATCGAGCGCGGGCGGACGTCCTCCCGCACCAGGCGGACGGCGAGCTCCCCGGTCGTGCGCGCGGCCTCCAGCTTCTCCGGGAACGGCGCCGGGATCCCGTTGAGCCCGGCGGGAGAGATGCCCAGGAACTCGAGGGCCGTGCTCATGGTGTTCGCGGTGAACTGGCCGCCGCAGGCGCCCGCCCCCGGACAGGCCACGTTCTCGAGCTCCCAGAGGTCCTGGCCGCTCATGGTGCCGGCCTCGTACGCGCCCACGGCCTCGAAGACCGTCTGGACCGTGACGTCGCGGCCGCGGAACCTGCCGGGGAGGATGGTGCCGTTGTAGAGGACCACGCCGGGGATGTCGAGGCGGCCCAGGGCCATCACCGCCGCCGGGATGGTCTTGTCGCACCCGACCAGGCAGACCAGGCCGTCGAAGAGGTGACCGCGGGCGACCAGCTCGATCGAGTCGGCGATGACCTCGCGGCTGACCAGGCTTGCCTTCATCCCCTCGGTGCCCATCGAGACACCGTCGCTGATCGCGATGGTGTCGAACTCCATGGGGGTGCCGCCGGCCGCCCGGATGCCGGCCTTGACCTGCTCGGCCAGCTCGCGCTGGTTCCAGTTGCAGGGCATGGTCTCGATCCAGGTGGTCGCGACGCCGATCAGGGGGCGGGCAAGGTCGTCGTCGGTGAAGCCGATCGCCTTGAGCATGGCGCGCGCGGGGGCGCGGTCCGGGCCATCGGTCAACGCCGCGGAGTGACGCTTCGCGGGGTCGGTGGGCAGGCCGTACGGCAGCGGTCGGTCGGGCACGTCTTCCCTCCTCGGATGGGTCGGCCAATTCTATGCGGGCCGCGGCCGTGGGTCGGTGGACGTGGTTCCGGACACGCGGCGGCCATCCGGCACTTGCCCCGGGTACCGCCCTTCGGGCACGGTCGGGGCATGGAGCGCGAGAGCGGTTCCGAAGATGGCGCGCCGGGGACTGCGCAGGCGCCGGCCCCTGCGCGGACGCCGGTCTCTGCGCGGACGCCGGGGACTGCGCGGACGCCGGGGACTGCGGCGGCTGGCGGCCCAGACGCGTCACTGCCCTATGGCGAGCGCCTGTCGCGGATGCTGCCGGGCATGCACCGGTGGTTCCTGTGGCTCAACCGGTGGGTCGGTGTGCCGCTCATCAGGGCCGGCCTGTCGCCGGCCTGGGGCACCCCATACGGCGGGTACTTCGTGCTGTTGCGGACGCGCGGCCGCACGTCGGGCAAGATGAGGGAGGCGCCGCTGGGTTACGGGCTGGCCGACGGCAACGTCTACGTGATGGCCGGCTTCGGCCGGCGAACGCAGTGGCTGCGCAACATCGAGGTCGACCCGAACGTCGAGGTGATCCTGCCCGGACGAGCCCGGCGCGGGCTGGCCGAGGAGGTCACCGACCCGGCGGAGCGCCTCCGCGGCATGCGAGCGGCGACGATCGGCTGCGGACTCGTGGGCGCGGCAACGCTGCGACTGGACCCCCGCCGTGCGAGCGACCAGGCGCTGCTGCGCGCCACCGACGGGATCCCTCTCGTGCGGATCCGTGCTTCGGGCGTCGCGGCCGGGCCGTGGGACCCTGGTGGATGGGGATGGATCCCCGTGCACCTGGTCGCGGCATGGATGGCGTGGCGGTGGTGGATACGCCGTCAGGGCGGGTCCGCAGGGGCGGGGATGCGTCGGGGCGCGGGTCGGGATCTGCGGCCGGTCGATCGGTGATCCCCGTCACTCGATGATCACCAGTCGCTCGGCGATCACGGGCCGCTCCTCGGCCGTCCTTCGGGCATGACGCCGTCCTTCGGGCATGATTGACGTGCGATCCGGGCGCCCGCCGTCCGGCTCGCCGGGAGACCACCTGCGGTCGTGCCGTCTTGCCTGCGCATGCCGTGCCGCCCGGCGGTGTGCATGGCAGCCGCCGGTCTCTAGCGTGGGGCGCGCTCGCGTCGAACAGTGACTTTTCGTGCGTGCCCGGCGGGCGGGCCACGCTGCAGGGGCACGTGATGTTCCAACGGTTGGGCTCGATCGCGTTCCGGTTCCGTTTCCTGATCCTGGCGGTCTGGATCGTCGCGGCGGGAGCGGCGCTGGCACTAGCGCCCTCCCTTGCGCAGGTCGGATCGACCGACCAGAGCTCGTTCCTGCCGGCCACGGCAGAGTCGATCCAGGCGCGCACGCTGCTGGAGAAGGCGTTTCCGAGCGAGGTCTCGGCGGGCTCGGCGACGATCGCGTTCTTCCGCGCGTCCGGCCTGACGTCGTCCGACCGCTCGTACATCGCGCAGGTCGGCACCTGGATCACCAGCCCCCAGGCCCCCTCGGGGCTCCGGAGCATCGTCTCCAGCGTCCAGACGCCCGAGTCGGACCCGCAGCTGGCCGCGATGATGCGCAGCCCCGACGGCCAGCTCGAGCTGATGAACGTGAACCTGACCGTGGCCTCCCTGGCCGGCGGAGCCAGCGACGCGGTGGACGCGCTGCGAGCCCACCTCGCGCAGACGGTCCCGAGCGGGCTCCAGGCCCACGTCACCGGGTCGGCCGGGATCAGCCTCGATTACATGAACGCGATCATGAAGGGGACCGACAGCACGCTGCTGGTCACCATCCTGCTGGTGGTGGTGATCCTGCTGTTGGTCTATCGCGCGCCCCTGGCGGCGCTGGTGCCGCTGGCGACGATCGGGGTGGCGTACCTGGTGTCGCGCGGCGTGCTGGGCTACATGGCCAGCGCGGGCTGGAAGATCTCCTCGCTCCTCGACACGTTCGTGGTCGTGCTGGTCTTCGGCGTGGGGACCGACTACACGATCTTCCTGATCTCGCGCTTCCGGGAGGAGGTCAGCCGGGGCGACTGGCACATGGCCTCGCAGGCGACCGTGAAGCGCATCGGGGCGGTCATCACGGCCAGCGCGGCCACGGTCATCGTGGGGCTGGGCTCGATGGCGTTCGGCCAGTTCGAGATGATCCAGACGACCGGCCCGGCCCTGGCCATCGCGATCTTCGTGACCCTGCTCGCCGGGCTCACCTTCACGCCGG
>JAJYEB010000169.1 GCA_021790375.1 Chloroflexota bacterium
GCGGATGCCGCGGCCGGCCACGGGCGGCTCATGGCCAGGCTCGGCTGCTCGACGGTGGAGGCCGTCGAGACATTCCTATGGTTCCGGGCGCCGTTCCTGGACCAGCTTTCGCGGCTCGCCAGCCGGCGCGGACTGGACGCCCGGGAGGCGACCACCCTGCTGGCGGACGTCGAACGGGGGCTGGACCGGCTCCTGGTCGCGATGATCGAGGGACACGCGGGAGCGACCGCGGGCGCGGCGAACGTTCCGGACGGATCGCGAGACGCGGCCGGCTCCGGCGGGGTGCGAGGGCGACGGGAACAGGGAGGGAGCGCCCCCATGCGCCGATGACGGCGCTTCCGCTCCCGTTCTGGGTCCTGGCGGCGCAGCCGGGCAGCCACGACGCGGAGGAGCGGTCCGCGTTCACCGGGATCGTCCGCGAGCAGATCGGCGGCCGTGATGGTGCGGGCCTGCTCGTGACGTGCCATCGCGTGGAGCTGTACGGCGTGGGCGGCGAGGCCATGGCGAGCGCTCTCGAGGAGGCGGCCGGCGCGCGCGGGCTGGCGCCGCTGCGGCGGTATCGCGGTCAGGACGGCGTCCGTCACCTCTTCCGCCTCGCGGCGGGGCTCGAGAGCGCGGTGACCGGCGAGGACGAGATCCTCCACCAGGTTCGGGGCCTGCTCGACGCGGTGCGCGGGAGCGGGCACGCCGATCCCGTCATGGTGCGCGCCCTCGAACTGGCCCTGGGCGTCGGCAGGCGCGCCAGGGCCGAGCGATCCCGGCCGCGCGAGCGCAGCCTGGCCGATCGGGCGCTCGACTGGGTCGCCACCAGGGGCGGGCAGATCCGCGGTGGATCGGTGATGGTGGCAGGCGCCGGCGTGATGGGCCGCGCGCTGGCGGCCGGCGCGGCACGCAGAGGTGCCTCCGTCACGGTGGCCAGCCGCGACCCGGAGCGTGCCCGGGCCGTCGCCCGCGCGATCGGCGGGTCGTGGACATCCCTGGAGGACGCTGCGACGCGGGCCATGGACGCCCGGGTGCTGCTGATCGCGCTGGGGGGTCGATGGGAGGCGTTCGCCGACCGGTGGGGACCGGCCGCCCCGCGATGGAGCACCCCCTTGGGACGGCGCCCGTACACGGTCGACCTGTCGTCGCCGCCGGCGGTACCGGAGTCCGTCCGTGCGGCCTTCGGTGAGCAGTTCATCGACGTGGACCGGCTCTTTGCGCGAGGGCCGTCGGCCGCGGCGGAGGCCGAGGAGATCCGCCGTGCGTACGTGGAGCACGCCGAGCGGCTGGTGGACGACGCCTGCGAGCAGCACGCGCGGTGGGTCGCGGCGCGGCCCTCGGTCGCCACGCTCCGCACGCTGCGGGAGTCCGCGGAGGAGCAACGGTCCAGGGAGCTGGAGCGCCTGTTCCGGCGGCTCCCGGAGCTGGACGCGCGGGAACGCGAGCTGGTCGCGGAGTTCTCGGAGCAGCTGGTGGCCAGGCTGCTGCACGGCCCCAGTGCGCGGCTCCACGACGACACCGACGGCGCGGCGGCGGACGCGGCCCGCATGCTGTTCGACCTGTGACCGGCGGCGGCCCCCTCCTGCTGGGCACGCGCGGCTCCACGCTCGCCCGGCGGCAGTCCGAGCTCGTGGCGGCCGCGCTCCGGAGCGCAGGGCACGAGGTGGACCTGGTCACGATCGTGACCGAGGGCGACGTCCGGCCGCCGGAAACCGCGTGGGGCGAGGGAGCGTTCGTGGGCGCGCTGGAGCGCGCCCTGAGGGACGGCACGGTGGACCTGGCCGTCCACAGTGCGAAGGACGTGCCGATCGGCACCGACCCCGGCGCGAGGCACCGCCTGGTCATCGCCGCATACACGGCGCGCGAGGATCCGCGCGATGCGCTGGTCACGCGGGACGGCGCCGACCTGGAGGCGCTGCCGGTCGGCGCCACGGTCGGCACCGACAGCCCGCGCCGCGCCGCGTTCCTTGCCGCCGCCCGGCCCGACCTGCGGATCGTGCCGCTGCACGGCAACGTGGACACCCGGCTCAGGCGGCTGGATGCGGGCGAGGTCGACGCGCTGGTGCTGGCCGTCGCGGGCCTGGTCCGGCTCGGGCATGGCGACCGCGCGCGCTGTGCGCTGGATCCCGCCGTGCTGCCGCCGGCGCCCGCGCAGGGAGCGCTTGCCGTCCAGTGCCGTGCCGGCGATGGCCGGCTCCGGGATGCGCTGGCCGCGGTCGATCATCCGCCGACGAGGCGTTGCGTGGAGGCAGAGCGCGAGGTGCTGGAACGCACCGGCGGCGGCTGCCGGGCGCCGCTCGGGGCGCTGGGGACGGTCCAGGCAGGACGCATGGAGCTGCTCGCGGGTGCCGTGGGACCGCGCGCTGCCCCGGTCGTGGTTCGCCGGTCCGACGATGCCGGACGTTCGATGGAGCTGGCCCGGTCCGTGGCGCAGGAACTCCTCGCGGCGGGATTCCGCGGTGATGTGGCGTGACGGTGGCGGGACGCATGCCGGAGATGCCGTGGACCGGCGCCGCGGGACCGTCGGCCAGGTCGGGACGGCCGGGCCGGGGCCGTGGAGCGGGCCGACGCGGTGCGGGCCGCCGGTGCCGTGTGAGCTCTCCCCGATGACCGCGGCTCCGGGCGCGCGGGCCGTCCTCGTGACGCGTCCGGGCGGGTCGCGTGACCCGCTGGCCGCGCGGCTGGCCGGTTCCGGCGTGCGCGTTCACGCCGTGCCGACGGTGGCGATCGGCGATGTCACCCCGGGCGGCGACCTCGATGCCGCCGCGGCTGACCTGTCCGGGTACGACTGGGTGGTGATGACCAGTGCCACCGCGGTGGCCGCGCTTGTGGCCGCGCTGAGGCGCGTGGAGCGGCATCCCACGACCGTGGAGTCGCCGGGGCGGCCCGGGGTGGCGGCCGGGGCAATGGCTTCGGGGACCGCGGCGATGGCCTCCGCGGCCGGGGAGATGGCCTCGGGGACGGCGGGACCGAGGTTCGCGGCCGTGGGGCCGGCAACCGCCCGGGCCCTGCGGGAGGCCGGGATCGCGGTGACCGTCGAGGCCGCCGACGCGACCGGAGCCGGCCTCGGGCACGCGTTGCGGGCAGCCGGCGACCTGGCCGGCCGGCGACTGCTCCTTCCCCGGGCGAGCGCGGCGGGTCCGGAGTTGCCGGCACTCCTCCGTGCCGCCGGTGCCGACGTGCGCGAGGTGGTCGCCTACGAGACCGTGGAGGGACCGGAGGCATCCCTGCCCGCACTGGCCGCCGCGCTCGCCGATCCGCTGCTCGGCGCCGTGGTGGTGGCATCGGGATCCGCCGTCCGCGGGCTGCTCGCGATCGCGGCGATCGCCAGCGCCGGCGCCGCCGATCGTGGCGCCGCCGATCGTGGCGCCGCCGATCGTGGCGCCGCCGAGTCCTCGTCGCTCGAAGCCGTCCTGCGAGCCCTGCCGTTCGTCTCGATCGGGCCGTCCACCTCGGAGGAGGTGCGGCGGCTCGGCCTGGACCTCGCGGCCGAGGCCGTGGCTCCCACCATCGACGCCCTGGCGGACGCGGTCCTCTGCGTGCTGGAGCGCCGTGCCGCGCCCGGGCCCCGGGCCGGCGAGCGCCGCGAAGCCACCCACCCCCGTCCGAGCTCCGGTGACGGGCCCTCGATCGACGCTCAACCCACGGAGGTGCATCGATGACGTTCACGTCCCGGTCCGCGCCGGTCGAAGCCGGCCGGGGCTCGGCCGGCGCCGCGGCCAGCGCGGGGGTGCGAGCCCAGGCGCCCGTGGGCGCGGCCGTCGGGCTGCCGGATGCGCGGGGCTCGTCCCCGCTCGCCACCGTCGCATTCGAACGCACGCGCCGCCTTCGCGCCACCGCGAGCCGGCGGCGGCTCGTCCGCGAGACGCGTCTCTCGCCCGCGCAGCTCGTGATGCCGCTCTTCGTGGTTCCCGGTCACGGCCGGCGTGAGCCGATCGGCTCCATGCCCGGGCAGGCGCGCCTGAGCCCGGATCTCGTCGTGGAGCTCGCCACCCGCCTGGCCGGGCTCGGTGTCGGCGGGCTGATGCTCTTCGGGATCCCGGGCGAGAAGGACCCCTTCGGCGAGGGTGCCGCGGACCCCGAGGGGCCGGTCCCCGAGGCCCTGCGCCGGCTCCGTGCCGCGGACCTGCCGCTCGCGCTGGCCGCCGACGTCTGCCTGTGCGAGTACACCACGCACGGCCACTGCGGGATCGTGTCCGGGGACCGGATCGACAACGACGCGACGCTCCCCAGGCTCGCCGGTGCCGCCGTCGCCTACGCGCAGGCCGGCGCCGACATCGTCGCGCCGAGCGCGATGATGGACGGCCAGGTCGCGGCAATCCGTGCCGGACTCGACGCCGCGGGCGCGACGGAGATCGCCATCCTGGCGTACGCCTGCAAGCACGCGTCCGCCCTGTACGGCCCCTTCCGCGAGGCTGCCGACTCCACGCCCTCCTTCGGCGACCGCCGCAGCCACCAGATGGACGCGGCGAACGGTCGGGAGGCCCTGCGCGAGATGGCGCTCGACGCCGCCGAGGGCGCCGACATGCTGATGGTCAAGCCGGCGATCACGTCGCTGGACGTGCTGGCCCGTGCCCGCGAACGGTTCGACCTGCCGCTGGCCGCGTACCAGGTGAGCGGCGAGCTCGCGATGCTCGAGGCGGCCGCGGAGCGCGGCTGGATCGACCGGCGGCGCGCGGCGCTCGAGCTGCTCACCGCGATCGCCCGCGCGGGGGCCGACGTCATCCTGACCTACCTGGCCGGCGACGTGCCCGCGTGGCTCTCCGAGGAGGACGCCAGATGAGCGATGCCCGCTACGTCCAGGCCCTGGCCCTGCGCCTGGATCCCGCCTGGAGGCGGCTCCCGGAGGACGATCGCGAGGCATCCGGGGCCGTGTTCGCGGCGGCGCTCGAGGTCGACCCCTCCGTGGTCACCCACACCTACTCGATGATCGGGCTCCAGCCCGGCGCCGATCTGCTGATCTGGCGCCTGGCACCGTCGCTGGAGGCACTCGAGGGAGCGGCAGCGGCGGCGCT
>JAJYEB010000170.1 GCA_021790375.1 Chloroflexota bacterium
CGCTCGTCCGCGACCTCGACGGTGAGCCGATCGCCGGCCGGCTCGCCGGCTTCCGACAGGACGATCTCCGGCCAGCGGAAGCGCGCGCCGGTCGCGGCGGCGACCTCGCGGGCGAGGCCCAGCAGTGACAGCGCGTCGCCGCGGTTCGGCTTGACGTCCACGTCGAGCACCACGTCGCCGTACACGTCGGCCATGGCCGCGCCCACGGGGGCCTCCGGCGGGAGGATCAGGATGCCGTCGGCGTCGGTCGTCAGGCCCAGCTCGTCGCCCGAGCAGAGCATGCCCTGGCTCTCGCGGCCCACCATCCGGGTGACCTCGATGCGGCGCCCTCCCGGCAGGACTGCGCCGGGGACCGCCACGGGGACGCGCTGACCGGCGGCCACGTTGGACGCGCCGGTCAGGATCGTCAGCAGCGGCTCGGAAGGCCCGGTCCGGACGGTCGTGACCAGCAGGTGATCCGAGCCGGGATGCGGCTCCACGGAGAGGAGCTCGCCGACCACGATGTGCCGCCAGTCGGCGCCGCGCCGCTCAATCCCCTGGACCTCCATGCCGAGCAGGGTCAGCCGATCCGCCAGCGTCTCGGGCGGAAGATCGACGTCCACGTATTCGCGGAGCCAGGAGAGGGGCACGCGCATCAGAACTGCTCCAGGAAGCGCAGGTCGTTCTCGATGAACATGCGGATGTCGTCGATGCCGTAGCGCAGGATCGCGATCCGGTCGGTCCCCATGCCGAACGCGAATCCCTGGTAGCGCTCGGGGTCCAGCCCGCCGTTCCGCAGCACCACGGGGTGGACCATCCCGGCGCCCAGGATCGTCATCCAGCCGGTGCGCTTGCACGACGGGCAGCCCGTCCCGTTGCAGATCACGCACTGCACGTCGAACGCGACCGATGGCTCGGTGAACGGGTAGTAGCCGGGGCGGAACCGGGTCGGGCGCCCGCCACCGAACATGGCGTGGGCGAAGGCGTCGAGCAGGCCCCGCAGGTCGGCCATGGTGGTCCCCTCGTCGACCATCAGGCCCTCGACCTGGAAGAACTCGAACCCGTGGCTCGCGTCCACCGCCTCGTACCGGAAGCACCGGCCGGGCAGCAGGGCGCGGATGGGCGGCGCCGCCTGCTGCATCACGTGGATCTGCCCCGGTGAGGTGTGGGTGCGCAGGAGGTAGCCCGGCATGTCGGTGTAGAGCGTGTCCCAGAGATCGCGGGCGGGGTGGTCGGGCGGGATGTTGAGGGCCTGGAAGTTGCGCACGTCCGTCTCGACCTCGGGGCCCTCGTAGACCACGAAGCCGAACTGGCCGAACACGCGGGCGATCTCCCGGTTGGTCTCGATCAGCGGGTGGAGCGACCCCCGGCGGAACGGACGGCCGGGCAGTGTGACGTCCACGGCCTCGCGGGCCAGCCGCGCATCCAGGGCGGCCGCGTCAAGCTCGAGGCGGCGTGCGTCGAGGGCGGCCTCCAGCGCCTCGCGAACCCGGTTGCCGATGGCGCCGACGCGGGGCCGATCCTCGGCCGGGAGCGCCCCGATGCCGCCCAGCAGGGTCTTCAGCTCGCCCTTCCGCCCGAGATAGGCGACCTGCACCGTTTCCAGGCCCTCGGGGTCGGTGGCACCGGCGATCGCGGCGAGGCCGGCCTCCTGGAGGGCGGAGAGGCGCGCGGAGATCGTCTCCAGGTCCACGATATTGGCGCTCCCGGGACCGCTGTCAGCGGCTGCGCGCGACCTCGGCGATGCGGGTGAAGGTCGCCGCGTCGCGCACCGCGATGTCGGCCAGCACCTTCCGGTCCAGCGCGACTCCGGCGGTCTTGAGGCCGTTGACGAGCCGGCCGTAGGTGAGGCCGTTCTGGCGGGCGGCCGCGTTCAGGCGGACGATCCACAGGGCGCGCATCTGGCGCTTGCGCTGCTTGCGCCCCACGTAGGCGTACGCCATCGCGTGGAGCAGCGCCTCGCGCGCGGGCTTGATCAGGCGCGAGCGGGTGCCGCGACGCCCTTCGGCGGCATCGAGGAGTCGCTTGTGTCGCTGGTGGGCGGTGACGCCTCGCTTCACGCGTGCCATGGGGTCGGGCTCCTACAGGTACGGGAGCAGGCGGCGGACGTGGCTGGCATCCTGGCCGCCGACGATCGCCTTGCCTGCGTAGCGCCGGGTCCGGCGCGACGACTTGATCTCGAGGTGGTGACCGCGCCACGCCTTCACCCGGATGACCTTGCCGTTGCCGGTCACCCCGAAGCGCTTCTGGGTCGCCTTGTGGCTCTTCAACTTGGGCACGTGTCTATTCTCCTGCCGAACCGGGCCGCGTGCCCCCGGCGGGGCTGCCCGTCCCGGTCGGCCTCGACGCCGAGGCGCGGCTGGACGATGCGCGTGTCGTGCTGCTTCGCCTGGTCGCGATGCTGGTCTCGCTGGTCGTCGCCGCGGGGACCGCGTCGGCGACGGACCGGCCGTCGTCGGCCGGTGCCACCGCCACCGGCTCCACCGTTGCCGGTGATTCGCTCGTTGACGGCGCGCCCCCGTCCTCGACCACCACGCCCGATGGCGCCGGCGCGGGAGCCGGACCCGCCTCGCCGGGAGCCGGCGCGGCCGGCCTTCCCTCCGGGGTCGCCCCCGGTTGCGACTTGGGCTTGTGTGTCGACGCGATCACGATCGACATCGACTTGCCTTCCAGCAGCGGCTGCCGCTCGACCGCGCCGTGGTCCTTGATCTGCTCGGCGAACTTCGTCAGCAGATCCCGTCCCAGGTTCGCGTGCGTGAGCTCGCGGCCCCGGAACTGGCAGGCGACCTTCACGCGGTCGCCGTCCTCCAGGAACTGGATGGCGCGGCGGACCTTGGTGTCGAAGTCACCCTGGCCGATCTTCGGCTTGAGGCGGATCTCCTTGAAGTCGACCGACCGCTGGTGCCGGCGGGCCTCCTTCTCCTTCTTGGCGGCCTCGTACTTGTACTGGCCGTAGTCGAGAAGGCGGACCACCGGCGGGACGGCCATGGGGGCGACCTCGACGAGGTCGTATCCCCGTTCCTGCGCGAGCCGGAGCGCCTCCAGGGTGGGCAGAACGCCCAGCTGGGCACCTTCCTCGTCCACGACCCGTACGGTGGGCACGCGGATCATCTGGTTGACGCGCAGGTCTCGGCTCAGGCTGTATCCCCTCGGCTGATGCTGGTACGAATGAACGGCGGCCGACGCGACGGGCGCCACAGCGCCCGACCGACCCGGTCGCCCGGCGGACTATAGCACGGACGTTTCCCGATCGCCAAGCGTCACGGCCGGCGGTCCGCGGCCTCGGCCGCCAGCCGGTCGGCCAGCGTCTCCCACCCCACGGGCGGCTCCTGCTCGCCGGCGCGCGTCCTCACGGCCACGCTGCGGGCCTCGATCTCACGGTCGCCGAGCACGAGCATGTACGGGACCTTCTGCTCCTGCGCGAGCCGGATCTTGTTCTGCATCCGGCTGTCGGATTCGTCGACGTCCACCCGGATGCCGCGGTCCCGGAGCAGCGTGCCGAGCTCGCGGGCCGCGTCGTTGTGCCGCGACGCGATGGGCACCACCACGGCCTGCACCGGCGCACACCAGAACGGGAAGGCGCCCGCGAAGTGCTCGGTGAGGATCCCGATGAACCGCTCGAGCGAGCCGTAGATCGCGCGGTGGATGGCCATCGGGCGCCGGGCCTCGCCGTGCTCGTCGATGTAGGTCAGGTCGAACCGCTCGGGCAGCATGACCAGGTCCACCTGGATGGTGGCCATCTGCCATTCGCGCCCGAGGGCGTCGTCGATGTAGATGTCGATCTTCGGCGCGTAGAAGGTGCCGTCCTTCGCTTTGACCGTGTACGGGGACCCGGTCCGCTCCAGGGTCCCGTGGATGATCTCCTCGGCCTGCTCCCAGAGCGCGGGGTCACCCAGTGCGCCGTCCGGCTTGGTCGCGAACGTGAACCGCGGCACCAGCCCGAACCAGGAGTACGACTCGGCGACCTCGCCCAGCAGGGCCTGCAGCTCGTCGCCGAGCTGGTCGGGGCGGACGTACAGGTGCGCGTCGTCCTGCACGAAGTGGCGCACGCGGGTCAGCCCATGGAGCACGCCCGACCGCTCGTTGCGGTGCAGCCGCCCGTACTCGGAGAAGCGGAGCGGCAGGTCCCGGTAGGAGCGGACCCGGCTGCGGTAGACGATCGTGCTCTCCGGGCAGTTCATGGGCTTCAGGCTGTAGTCCTGGCCCTCGATCAGCAGCCGGAACATGTTCTCGGCGTAGTGGTCCCAGTGGCCGGACTGCTCCCAGAGCTTCTTCGAGACCAGCACCGGCGTCGAGATCTCCTGGTAGCCCCGGCGATCCTGGAGCTCGCGCATCGCGGCCTCCAGGGTTCGCCACAGTCGCTGGCCCTTGGGGTGCCAGAACGCGGAGCCCGGGCTCACGTCGTGGAAGCTGAACAGGTCGAGCTGGACGCCCAGCCGCCGGTGGTCGCGACGCTTCGCCTCCTCGCGCCGCCACAGGAACCGGTCGAGCTCTTCCTGGGTGGACCACACCGTACCGTAGACGCGCTGGAGCATGGGGCGCTTCTCGTCACCCCGCCAGTACGCGCCGGCCACCGCCAGCAGCTTCAACGGCCCGATCAGGCCGGTCGAGGCAACGTGCGGACCGCGGCAGAGGTCGATGAACTCCCCGTGCTGGTAGGTGGACACCACGGGCTCCGGCTCGCCCGCCGCCGCGGCGGCCGCGCGGAGATCGTCGAGGATCTCCACCTTGAAGGGCTGCCCGCGCTCGACGAAGAACGCACGGCCGCGATCCGGATCGAGCTCCGTCCGGACGAACGGGTGGTCGGCCGCGACGGACGCCCGCATCAGCTCCTCGATCGCGGCGAGGTCGTCGGGCGTGAGGGCGCGGGGCAGCTCGAAGTCGTAGTAGAAGCCGTCCCGGATCGCGGGCCCGATGCCCAGTTTCGCGCCCGGGAACAGCTGGAGGACCGCCTCCGCCATCACGTGCGCC
>JAJYEB010000171.1 GCA_021790375.1 Chloroflexota bacterium
TGTCGCTCCGCGGCCGCCACGTAGAACGCGAGCAGGATGGCCGCCGTCGCGTTGATGGTCATGGACGTGCTGACCCGGTCCAGCGGGATCCCGTCGAGGAGGGCCTCCATGTCGGCCAGGGAGCTGATGGGCACGCCGACCCGGCCCACCTCCCCTTCCGCCTGCGGCGCGTCGGCGTCGTAGCCCATCTGCGTCGGGAGGTCGAAGGCGACCGAGAGCCCGGTCTGGCCCTGTTCCAGCAGGTACCGGAAGCGCGCGTTGGTCTGGGCCGCGCTGGCGAACCCGGCGTACTGCCGCATGGTCCAGAGCCGGCCACGGTACATGGTCGGCTGCACGCCGCGCGTGAAGGGGAACTCCCCCGGCCGGCCCAGGTCCCGGTCCTCGTCGAGCCGGGCGACGTCCGCCGGCACGTACAGGTCGGCGATCTCGATCCCGCTGGACGTGGTGAACCGATCTCGACGTTCGGGATGCTCGGCCAGGGCCCCCGCCCGGACCGTCTCGCGCCACCGCCGCCGGCTCGCCTGGCTGTCCTCCGCGGGCCCGGTGGCCCCTGCGGCGTGCGGCGGCACCTCCGCGTTCGGCGGCAGCTCCGCGTTCGGCGGCACCTCCCGCGTCATGCGATCACCACCAGCTCATCTCCCAGCTCCACGCGGGCGCCTGGTGCGACGCCCACGCGCAGGATGGTACCTGCCCGGTGGGCCAGGACCTCGTTCTCCATCTTCATTGCCTCGAGCGAGCAGAGGCGACTCCCCGGCTCGACCTGGTCCCCCGTCGCGACCCAGACACGCAGGATCCGGCCCGGCAGCGGGGCGCGCACCACCTGCTGGCCGCCGCCCGCTCCCGCGGCATGCCGTTGCACGCGCTCGCGCAGGACGGCGTGCAGCGTGGGCTCCACGGTCGCCTCGAACCGCCATCCGTCGACGACGACCTCCACCCGTCTGGCCGTTGCCGACTGGCCCCGGCCGGGCGGGAGGGGACGTACGGCAGCGGCCGCCGCGTCCCGGAGCCCGGGATCCGGCACAAGGTCCGCCACGTGCAGCGGGCTCCCCTCGATCGTCACGCGGACGGAGTCCCGCGCCACGGGTCCCTCGGGCACGAGCCCCGGCGCAGCCGATCCCGGAGTCGACGGCGCCGGCGCGGCCGCGGCCACCGTCACGGGTGCGTCCGCGGGCACTGGCGCCGGCGCGGCCGCGGCCACCGTCACGGGTGCGTCCTGCGGGTCCCGAGGTGAGTAGAGCGGCCGCGTCATGCGGGCCACCTGTCCACGGCCTCGCGCCTGGCCGTCGCGAGCCACGCGTCGGTGGCGGCAGAGGCGGACGCGCGTTCCGGACCACCGGGCGGATCCGCTGCGGCGAGCCCGCGGTCCGCCGTTGCCGGCGGGTCCGCACCCCTGCGGGGGCCAGCGCCGCCCGTGGCGACGCCACCCGTCTCGAAGCCACCCGTGGCGACGCGCTCGCCCGGACCTGCGAACGCGGCGACGAGCCGTGCGGCGCGCTCGGCGGCCGCGGCCCTCAGCCCCTCGGGATGCCAGTTGTCCGGCACGAACGAGGTCGAGAGGCGCGCCGCGGCGAACGCGGGATCCGCGGCGATCCAGCGGTGGAACGGCAGCGTGGTCTGGATCCCGGTGACATCGAACTCGTCGAGCGCGCGGCGCAGGCGCGCCAGGGCCGCCGTCCGGTCCGAAGCCACGACCATCAGCTTCGCGAGGAGGGGGTCGTAGTCGGTCCCGACCACGCTCCCCTCGTCCACGCCCGCGTCCACGCGGACGCCGGGCCCGCCCGGCGCGCGCCACCGGCCGATCGACCCGGACGCCGGCGCGAAACCGCGCCCCGGATCCTCGGCGCTGATGCGCACCTCGATCGCGTGCCGGCGCGGAGTGGCGGCTGCCCGGGCGGCGGCGAGCACCCGCCGCGAGAGTGGCTCCCCGGCCGCGATCCACAGCTGCTCCTGGACGATGTCGAGGTCGCTCACCAGCTCCGTGACCCCGTGCTCGACCTGGAGCCTGGTGTTGACCTCGAGGAACCAGAAGCTTCCGTCCGGCGCCAGGAGGAACTCGGCCGTGGCGGCGTTGCGCAGGGCAAACGCGCGGGCCACCGCGACCGCCATCTCGTGGAGCTCGCGGCGGCGGGCGGCAGTGAGGCCCGGGGCCGGCGCCTCCTCGACAAGCTTCTGGTGGCGGCGCTGGACCGAGCAGTCGCGCTCTCCGAGGGCGACCACCCGGCCCGCGGCGTCACCCAGGAGCTGCACCTCCACGTGCCGGGCGCCGTGCACGTAGCGCTCGAGATACACGGCACCGTCCCCGAAGGCGGCACGGGCCTCCTGCGACGCGGCCAGCAGCGAGCCGGGCAGGTCGTCCGCCCGGTCGACCCGCCGCATCCCGCGCCCGCCGCCGCCGGCCGCGGCCTTGACCATCAACGGCCATCCGACCCTGGCCGCTTCCGTCAGGACGGAAGCGGCCGCCGCCAGGTCACCGACCGGGGCCGGTTCCAGGGTCCCGGGCACCACCGGCACCCCGGCCGATCGGGCCGCGCGTCGCGCCGCGAGCTTGTCGCCGAGGCCCGCCAGCGTGTCCGCCGACGGCCCGACGAAGACGATCCCGGCCTCATCGCAGGCCCGTGCGAAAGCCGCTCGCTCCGACAGGAAACCGTATCCGGGGTGGATGGCGTCGGCGCCTACCTGGCGTGCAGCGGCCATGACGGCTTCGATGGACAGGTAGCTCGACTCCGCCGGCGGCGGCCCGATCCGGACGGCCGCGTCGGCGGCCCGCACGTGCGGGGCATCCGCATCGGCGTCACTGAACACGGCGACGGCCTCGGCCCCGACTTCGTGGCAGGCCCGGATCACCCGCACCGCGATCTCCCCGCGGTTGGCCACCAGCACGCGCCGGAAGGGAGCCCTCACAACGTCCCCTCTCTCGTCGGGTTCGTCAGGGAGGGCGCGTCGGCTCGCCACGTCGCGCCGCGTCTTTGCACAAAGACACCCGGCTCGCCGGCCATCACAGCGGGATGTTGCCGTGCTTGCGGGCCGGGTTCCGGTCGCGCTTGCCCGCCAGCATCTCGAGCGAGCGGATGAGGCGAGGCCGTGTCTCCGACGGCTCGATGACGTCATCCACGTATCCACGCGCCGCCGCGACGTACGGATGTGCAAACCGCTCCTGGTACTCGCGCACCAGCCGCGCGCGCTCTGCGGCCGCGTCGTCGGCGTGCGCGATTCGATCGCGGAAGATGATGTTGACGGCGCCTTCGACGCCCATGACCGCGATCTCCGCCGTCGGCCATGCCAGGTTGACGTCGCCGCGGATGTGCTTGCTGCTCATGACGTCGTATGCGCCGCCGTACGCCTTGCGCGTGATCACGGTGAGCTTGGGCACCGTCGCCTCGCAGTACGCGTACAGCAGCTTCGCTCCGTGCCGGATGATCCCGCCGTGTTCCTGTGCGACCCCCGGCAGGAATCCCGGCACATCGACCAGCGTCACCAGTGGCACGTTGAAGGCGTCGCAGAACCGGACGAATCGAGCTGCCTTGTCCGACGCGTCGATGTCGAGGGCGCCGGCAAGCACCATGGGCTGCTGGGCGACGATCCCCACGCTCCATCCGCCGAGGTGTGCGAATCCGGTGATGATGTTGGCCGCCCAGTCCGGCTGCAGCTCGAGGAACTCGCCGTCGTCGACGATCGACGCGATCACCGTCTTCATATCGTATGCACGCGTGGGCTCGTCGGGCACGATCGCGTCGAGGCGTGCGTCGCGTCGTTCGGCGGGATCGGCCGTCGGGCGACGCGGCGGCGTCCCGAGGTTGTTCTGCGGCAGGAACGCGAGCACCCGCCGCGCCAGGTCCAGGGCCGCGGCCTCGTCGGGAGCCGCAAGATGCGCCACGCCACTCACCTGGGTATGCGTCGCGGCGCCGCCCAGCCGTTCCCGGTCCACCTCCTCGTGCGTCACGGCGCGGACCACGTCGGGCCCAGTCACGAACATGTAGCTCGTGCCGTCGACCATGATCGTCACGTCGGTGATCGCCGGTGAGTACACCGCCCCGCCAGCGCACGGCCCCATGATCACGGAGAGCTGCGGAACGACGCCGGACGCGAGCGTGTTTCGCAGGAAGATCTCCGCGTACCCGCCCAGCGAGACAACCCCTTCCTGGATGCGAGCGCCACCGGAGTCGTTCAGCCCGATGATCGGTGCCCCCGTCCGCATCGCGAGGTCCATCACCTTGCAGATCTTCTCGGCATGCGCCTCCGACAGCGAGCCGCCGAACACGGTGAAGTCCTGGCTGTACACGAACACGAGGCGGCCGTCCACGGTCCCGTGGCCCGTCACGACGCCGTCGCCGAGAATGCGCTGCTCGTCGAGCCCGAACTCCTCGGCGCGGTGCACCACGAACGCATCGAGCTCGACGAACGATCCCGGGTCGAGCAGGAGATCGAGGCGCTCGCGGGCCGTCAACTTGCCACGCTCGTGCTGGCGGTCGATCCGGTCAGCGCCCCCGCCGACCAGGCTCTGTTCGCGCATCGCGCGAAGACGTGCGACGCGCACGTCGCGGGTAGCCACGGGCTCCCCCTTTCCGGTGTATCTGCGCAAAGACAGTCGAGGTATCGTACAGCGGCGTCTCGCCCGGGCGGACGAGTCGGTCACGAATCGCCGCGTCCCTGCTTCGTTTCGTCGCTGCCGGTGTCCTCGGACCGTCGCGCCGGGACCTTCGGGGGGTTGGCGGGGCCGGAAACTGCGTCGAGAGTTATCCACCGATTCGGTGAACAACTCGTGCCCGATGTGGACAACCGCATTGGGGGAGGTTGCCAGCGGCGCTAGACTGGCGCGAGCCCGGAGCCCGTCGCTGACGCGAGCCTGATATACCCGGCGCAGTTCCGATACACCTGGGGCAGAGAGGAAGCGAGCCCGTGGCGAATGTCATCGCGATCGCGAACCAGAAGGGCGGCGTCGGCAAGACGAC
>JAJYEB010000172.1 GCA_021790375.1 Chloroflexota bacterium
GGACGTGCGGCGGATCGTGGCGCTCCTCACCTCCCGCCGGCAGACGCTCTTCTTCTCGGCGACCTTCTCCGACGAGATCCGCCGGCTCGCCCGCGAGTTCCTGCACGACCCGGAGACGGTCGAGGTCGCGCGGCGCAACAGCGTCGCCGACAACCTCACGCAGGCGCTCTACCCGGTCGACGGCACCCTCAAGGCCGACCTGCTGGTCCACCTGATCCGCGAGGAGCAGATGGCCCAGGTCCTGGTCTTCACGCGGACCAAGACCGGCGCCAGCCGCCTCGCCGGCCACCTGAACCGCCGGGGCGTGCCGGCGACCGCGATCCACAGCGACCGCAGCCAGCCCGAGCGCATGCGAGCGCTCGAGGACTTCAAGCGCGGCGACATCGCAGTCCTGGTCGCCACGGACGTCGCGTCCCGCGGGCTCGACATCGAGGAGCTGCCGCACGTCGTCAACTTCGAGCTTCCCTGGGATCCGCAGGACTACATCCACCGCATCGGGAGGACCGGCCGGGCCGGCGCAAGCGGGGTCGCGATCTCACTGGTGTCGCCCGAGGAGGTCGAGCAGCTGCGGGGCGTCCAGCGGCTCCTGCGCCGGGCGATCCCGGTCAGGGTGGCGGAGGACTTCCTCCCCGGTCGGGGCCGGCAGGAGCCCGACGCGGATGGAGCTCCGGCGCGGGCGCCCGGCGGACGCGGGACGGGCTCCCGGCGCCCGATGGGACACGCACGCAGCAGAACAGCCGCGATCGCCACCCGCTGACCCGGCACAACGACGGGTCGCGCCACGGCCGCGGCCGGGTGCCTCCGGGCGCACCGAGGGCCGGCCCCATGCGGGACCGGCCCTCGACAGTGACGATGCCCGGGTCGACCCGGGCGAGATCAGGTCAGCCCGGCAGAACCTGCGAGCCCCACTCCTCGTTGATGACGGCGCGCGCCGAGCCGTAGAAGGCCGCGATCGCGGTCAGGATGCCGACGTACCCGCCGATCTGGGTCAGGCCGCTCCCCGCTGCCGCGCCGTTGAAGGCGCCCAGCGCGAGCACCACGAACGTGATCCACAGCAGCAGGAAGATCACCATGGTGACCCGGGCACCCTTGAGCGTGGCGACCCACATGTAGAACGTGAAGATGCCCCACGCCAGCAGGTACCAGGCGACCACGTTGCCCGCGTCCTTGCCCTGGAACATGAAGACGAACGCGGCGAAGCTCACCCAGAAGCCGCCGTACGAGCTGAACGCGACGGCCCCGAAGGTGTTGCCGTTCTTGAACTCCCACCAGCCGGCGATCAGCTGGCCCAGGCCGCCGTAGGCCAGCGCCAGTCCGACGACGATGGCGAGCGTGCTCCCGGTGACGAGACCGGCGTTGACCAGGGACAGGATCAACGTCGTGAGTGCGAAGCCCGCCAGCCCGAGTGGCGCTGGATTCGCCACCTTCGCTGCCGGCACGCCTTGGGCCTGAGCCACGCAGGGACTCCTTTCGGGTCGGGCGGCGCGGACGGCCGCCGTCAGTCCACCAACCGGTGACCGCTCTCCTGACCAGCCGTCAGATGAGCTGTTCCGCCTCGCTCGACTGGGCCTTGTCGCGGATCGTCTCGACGATCCCCGAGTCGGCCAGCGTGGTTACGTCGCCCAACGGCCTGTGCTCGGCAATGTCGCGCAGCAGGCGCCGCATGATCTTGCCCGAGCGGGTCTTGGGCAGCTCCGGAGTGAACATCACCATCTTGGGGCGCGCGATCGCGCCGATCTTGGTGGCCACGTGCTCGCGGAGCTCGGCCGCCAGCGCGTCGCTGGGCTCCCGGTTCGCCTTCAGGATCACGAAGGCGAAGATCGCCTCGCCGGTGATGGGGTCGCTGCGGCCCACCACGGCGGCCTCGGCGACCGCCTGGTGGTCCACCAGGGACGACTCGACCTCGATCGTGCTGATGCGGTGGCCCGACACCTTCATGACGTCGTCGACGCGGCCGAGCAGCCAGTAGTAGCCGTCCGAGTCGACCTTGCAGCCGTCCCCCGCGAAGTACATCCCGGGGAAGCGGCTCCAGTAGGTGCTCTGGTACCGGTCGGGGTCCTTGTAGATGCCGCGCAGCATCGCCGGCCAGGGCCGGGTGAGGACCAGGTAGCCGCCGCCCGCGCCGTCCGCCACGTCCTTCCCCTCGGCGTCCACCACCTTGGCGGCGACGCCCGGGAAGGGACGCGTCGCGGATCCCGGACGCAGCGTCGTGACGCCCGGCAGCGGCGTGATGAGGATCATCCCCGTCTCGGTCTGCCACCACGTGTCGACCACCGGGCAGCGCCCGCCGCCGATGTTGCGGTGGTACCAGAGCCACGCCTCCGGGTTGATGGGCTCGCCGACCGTGCCCAGGATGCGCAGCGACGACATGTCGTGCTTGGCCGGCCACTCCTCGCCCTGCTTCATGAAGGCGCGGATGGCGGTCGGGGCGCAGTAGAGGACGTTGACCTTGTACTTCTCGATGATCGACCACCAGCGGTCCGCGGCGGGGTACTGCGGCGCCCCCTCGTACATCACCGAGGTGGTGGCGTTGGCCAGCGGCCCGTAGACGATGTACGAGTGACCGGTCACCCAGCCCACGTCCGCCGCGCACCAGTACACGCTGTCGGGCTTGATGTCGAAGATGAGGTTGTGGGTGGTGGAGACCCCCGTGAGGTAACCACCCGTGGTGTGCATGATCCCCTTCGGCTTGGCGGTCGTGCCGGAGGTGTGCAGCAGGTAGAGCAGGTGCTCGGAGTCGACCGGCACCGGGTCGCACTGGTCGGACTGCGCCTCGACCAGCTCGTGCCACCAGTGGTCGCGTCCGGCGGTCATGGCCACGTCGTGCCCGGTCCGCCTGACCACCAGGACGTTCTTGATGGTCGGTGAGTTCTCTACGGCGACGTCGGCCGGCCCCTTCAGGTCCAGGACCTTGCCGTTGCGCCAGCCCCCGTCGGCGGTGATCAGCGCAACCGCCTCCGAGTCGATCATGCGGCCCTGCAGGGCATCCGAGCTGAAGCCACCGAACACGACCACGTGGGGCGCGCCGATCTTGGCGCACGCCAGCATCGCGATGGGCAGCTCCGGGATCATCGGCATGTAGATCCCGACCCGGTCCCCGGTCTTCACGCCGAGCGCCTTCAGCGCGTTGGCGCACTTGTTGACCTCGGACTGGAGGTCGGCGTAGGTCAGGGTGCGGCTATCGCCCGGCTCGCCTTCCCAGTAGTAGGCGACCTTGGAGCCGAGGCCACGTTCCACGTGGCGATCCACGCAGTTGTAGGCCACGTTGAGCTGGCCGCCCAGGAACCACTTCGCGTAGGGCAGGTCCCACTCGAGTACCTTGTCCCACTTGCGGAACCAGTCCAGCCGGCTCGCGGCCTGCTCCTCCCAGAACCCCTCGAAGTCGTGCTCGGCGCGCTCGTAGAGGTCGGCCTTCGCGTTGGCCGCGCTGGCGAGCGCGGGCGGCGGAGCGAACTCCCGTTGCTCGGAGAACAGAGCCTCGATCTCGGGCCGGGCGTTCACGCTCATTCGGGACCTCCGTGATGACGGACTGTCGCCGGTGCCGATGCCGAGACCGGGAACTGCGCGGGACACTGGCACCCGGCAGGCGCGATGCCCGACAGCGTAGCCCCGCGAAGTAGCCTGTCAAGAAGTGCGCACACATGGATATGCGCACGATACGATCGGGGGACCGTTCGATATCCGTCCGTAGTCGGCGCCCCCGCGCGATCCCCAATCAGGCGGCGCTGGTCTCTCCCAGGGCGCGCAGGGAGCCCTGCAGGGCCGCCTCGGCGGTGCGCGCGTTGCGGTCGATCAGCTCACGCACGTCGGCGCGCACCAGCCCCGGCGAATCCACCATCGCGCGGGGCGGGGGAGCCTGGTCGTACCGGGCGGCCTCCCCGGCCCACTGCTCGCGCCACTCCGCGGGCGTCTCCAGCGGCGCGTCGCGGTGCGCCTGGGCGAGCCAGACGAACCCCCACACCCGCGGGACGACACGGTAAACGTCGTATCCGCCGCCGCCGGTCGCGAGCCAGCGGCCCTCCGTGTACTGGTGGGCCAGCTCATCGACCAGCCGGGCGGCGCGGGCCATGGCGTACGTGGTCAGGTTGAGGTGCGTGAGCGGGTCGAGCGCGTGCGTGTCGCTGCCGTGCTGGGACACCAGCATGGTGGGGTGAAACGCCGCCGCGAGCGGCGGCACCACCCGCTCCACCACCGAGAGCCACGACGCGTCCGAGGTGCCGGGGTCCAGCGGCACGTTCACCGCGGTGCCACGCGCGTCGGGTCCGCCGCGATCGTCCACGAACCCGGTCCAGGGGAACAGGACCCGCCCGGACTCGTGGAACGAGACCGTCAGCACGCGCGGGTCGTTCCAGAAGATGGTCTCCACGCCGTCGCCGTGGTGGGCGTCGAGGTCGACGTAGAGCACGCGGTGTCCCGCGTCCCGGGCGAGCGCGACCGCCAGGGCGGTGTCGTTGTAGACGCAGAACCCGCTGGCGCGGCCGGGCATCGCATGGTGCAGCCCGCCGCCGGGATGGAAGGCATGCAGCGTCTCACCCGAGAGGATGCGCTCCATCGCGGCGAGCGATCCTCCCGCGACGGCTGCGGCCGCCTCGTGCATGCCGTAGAACGGCGGATCGTCACCCCAGGAGGAGAAGCCGAGCATGGTGCCGGCGTCCGGGTACTCCGAGAGCATGTGCACGGTCGAGACGTAGAGCGGCTCGTGGACCCGGTGCAGCTGCGCGTCGGTCGCCTCCGGCGGCGCCAGGAAGCGTTCCGCCCCGAGCGCCCGCAGCAGGTCCATCCCGGGGCCGAACCGGCGGGGCGTGAGTGGGTGGTCGACGCCGAAATCGTAGAGCAGCGAGGCCGGACCATAGACCACCAGCGGCTCGTCCGCCACGGTGGCTTCGTGCTCCACGATGACCCGCCCTGCCGTGTCAGGTCGCGCGGATGTCGCC
>JAJYEB010000173.1 GCA_021790375.1 Chloroflexota bacterium
GCAACGTCGGCGCGGCGCGCGTCGCCCGGATGCTCGGGAGCACGGTGAACGCCGCCTCCGCCAGCCTCTACGCGTCCTGGGTCAGGATGGGGATCGGGCAGCCTACGGGGGTGGACCTCACCGGTGAGCTGCCCGGGCTCGTGACCAATCCCGCGGTCACGCCGTGGTCGGCGGTGGACCTGGCGAACCACGCCTTCGGGCAGGGCGTGGCGGTCACCCTGGCCCAGCTCGCCCGCGGCTATGCGGCCATGGTCAACGGCGGCTACCTGGTCCAGCCGCACGTGGTGGAAGAGGTCGGCGACCTGCCCGCGCAGGTGGCCGCGCCTGCGTCGGTCATGAGCCCCGAGCTCTCGGCCACCCTGGCCCGCATGATGCGGTACACCGTTACCACCGTGCCCTGGTACGCCGCCTGGACCCTGATCCCGGGCTACGACGTGGGAGGCAAGACCGGCACCGCCCAGATCTGGGATCCGAAGACCGGCAACTGGATGGCCAACCACTTCGACTTCTCGTTCGTGGGGTACCTCGGGCGCGAGCACCCCGAGCTGATCATCGCGGTGGAGATCGACCACAGCCGGCCGGACATCATCGCCCAGGGCGTGTTCCAGCAGAACATCACCTCCAACGAGCTGTTCCGCCGGATAGGCCGGGACGCGATCCAGGCCCTCGACATGGCTCCACTGCCGGCGTCATCGCCGAAGGCGGCGACGCCGACGCCGACCCTGCCGCCCGGCGAACCCACCCCGGCCCCCACGGTCGCCCCGCCGTGGAGTGGCGAGGTGCCGGTCGCCACATCCTCCCCCGGTCCCCCGTAGCGGGGCCGCCATGCGAGAATGGCCCCTGACCGTGAGTGACGCCCCGAGCCCCGGAACGAGCGCCGCCGATGCCCTGGACGGTCCGGGGATCGCGGCCATCACCGCCGGGCAACTCCTCCGTGCCTCTGCCCGCCCGGTTCGCCGTGCCGCGGTCGATTCGCGCCGCGTGGAGCCCGGGATGCTGTTCGTGGCGCTGCCCGGCGAACACACCGACGGTCACCGCTACCTCGCGGACGCGGTCCGGCGCGGCGCCGCCGCGCTCCTGGTGACGCGAGACCTGCCGTCCGACGAGCTGGATGCGCTGGCGTCGGGCAGCCCGGCCGGATGCTCGATCGTGCGGGTGGCGGACGGCCTGCCCGCCCTCCAGGCGCTCGCGGCCGCCTGGCGCGACCGGTTCGACCCGCTGGTCGTGGGGATCACCGGGTCCATCGCCAAGACGTCGACCAAGGAGGCGGTCGCCACCGTCCTGGCCGAGCGCCGCCGCGTGCTGCGCAGCGAGGGGAACGAGAACAACGAGATCGGGCTGCCGCTGACGCTGCTCCGCCTGGAACGCGGGCACGAGGTGGCGGTCCTCGAGATGGGGATGTACGTGCCGGGCGAGATCGCGCAGCTGGCGGCCATCGCGCGGCCGCGGGTCGGCATCGTGACCGCGGTGCGCGGCGTGCACCTCGAGCGGGCCGGATCGCTGGATGCCATCGAGCAGGGCAAGGGGCAGCTGGTCGAGGCCCTGCCGCAGGACGGGACCGCGATCCTCAACGCCGACGACGCGCGCGTGCGGCGCATGGACCGGCGCACCCGGGCGCGGGTGCTGACGTACGGCTTCGCCGAGGGCGCGGACGTCACGGCCCGATCGGTGACATCGCTGGGGCTCGAGGGGATGCGGTTCGACCTGCGGCTGCCGGGTGGAGTCGGGCGACCGGTGCGGATCCCGGTGCTGGGGCGCCACGGTGTCCACAACGGGCTCGCCGCCGCCGCCGCCGGGGTCGCCTGCGGGCTCGACGCCGAGGGGATCGCGGCTGGCCTGGAGCGCGGCTGGCAGGCGCCGCATCGGGATGCGCTGCGTTCGGTGGGTCCCTGGCTGATCCTGGACGACACGTACAACGCCGGCCCGGATTCCATGGCCGCGGCCCTCGACCTCCTGGCGACGCTCCCGGGCCGCCGGGTGGCCGTGCTGGGAGAGATGCTGGAGCTCGGGCCCGAGGCACCCGCGCTGCATCGCGTCGTGGGCGGCCGCGCGGCGGGCTGCGCGGACGTGCTGCTGGCGGTGGGGGAGGGCGGGGCGCCCATCGCGGACGGGGCACGGTCGGCGGGCATGCCGGCCGGAGGGGTGCTGCGAGCGCCCGACCTCGAGGCGGCGCTGGAGACGCTGCTGGCCAGGCTCGAACCGGGCGACGTGGTGCTGTTCAAGGCCTCCCGCGGCCTGGGCATGGATCCGCGGATCCGGTCCGCCCGTGGCCTGGGCCTCGACGACCTGGTGGCCGCGCTCGAGCGCTCGGCCGGCATGGGCGGTGCGGCGTGAACGGCCTGCTGGTCCAGGGACTGCTGCTCGCCTTCGCCGTCGTCGTGATCCTGATGCGGCCCTACATCCAGCTGCTCCACTGGCTCGGGTTCGGCAAGCACATCCGCGCCGAGGAGCCGGACAGCCACACCGGCAAGGAGGGGACGCCCACCTTGGGCGGCCTGCTCCTGATCGCGGTCGTGATCGTCCTGGCGCTCGGCCTCGGGATCTACGACGCGTCCACCTACGCGCCCCTCGCGGCACTCGGCGGCGTGGGGATCCTGGGCGCGGTGGACGACTACCTGAACGCGCGACGGGGCGAGGGGATCACGGCCCGGCAGAAGCTGCTCTGGCAGACCATCGTGGCCATCGCGGCCGCCATCTACCTGCAGCGGCACTACGACTTCACCGGCTTCCGCGTCCCGTTCGTGGGGGACTTCAACGTCGGCCCGTGGATCTGGATCGCCGTGGCGGCGTTCGCGATCATCAGCGCCAGCAACGGCGTGAACATCACCGACGGCCTGGACGGGCTGGCCGCCGGGACGCTCGTCTTCAGCTACATCGCCTACCTGATCATCGCGCTGCTGAACGTGCCGAACCAGACCAACCTGGCCATCCTGTGCACCATCATCATCGGCGCCCTGCTCGGGTTCCTCTGGTTCAACGTCCACCCCGCGCAGGTGTTCATGGGGGATTCGGGGTCGTTATCCCTGGGCGCCGCCCTGGCCGTCACGGCACTGATCACCGGCCAGGCGCTGATCCTGCCCATCATCGGGATCATCTTCGTGATCGAGGCCGGGTCGGTGGTGGTACAGGTGGTCTCCGTCAAGACGACCGGCCGCCGGGTCTTCCGGTGGACCCCGATCCACGGCCAGTTCGAGCTCGGCGGGTGGGACGAGGAGAAGATCACGCTCCGGTACTGGATCGTGGCTGCGCTGGCCGCGATGATCGGCGTGGTGCTGTTCCTCTCGTCGCTCCACATGCTCACATGAGAGCGGGCGCGGAGATGACCGGCGCGACGGCCCCGGTCGACCTGGACCGGCTCACGCTCGGTTCGTTCTCGGGGCGGCCCGTGGCCGTGCTCGGCCTGGCGCGGAGCGGCATCGCGCTGGTGCGGTTCCTGGCCGACCGCGGCGCGCGGGTGACCGCCTACGACGTCCGCCCCGCCGCCGACCTGGGGGGCGCGCTGGCGGCGCTGGAAGGGCGGCCCGTCCGCCTGCTGGCGGGTCCGGAGATCGACCCCGCGGAGGCCCTCCGGGGGCAGGCGCTGGTGGCGTGCTCGCCGTCGATCAGCAGCCGCTTCCCCACCACCGAGCCCCGGCTGCGGGCGGCGCTGGGCGCGCTGGAGGCCGCCGGCCGGGTGCCGGTGGTCAGCGAGGTGGACCTGTTCCTGCGGCTCTGCCCGGCCCCCACCATCGGGGTCACCGGCACCAAGGGGAAGACCACCACGAGCTCGCTCTGCGCCGCGGTGCTGGGTGCCGGGGCGCACACCGTACTGCTCGGCGGCAACATCGGGACCCCGCTGGTGGAGCGCCTTCCCGGGCTCACCCCGCAGCACCGGGTGGTCCTCGAGCTCTCGGAGCTGCAGCTCCCGACGCTCTCCCGCGGCACGACCGTAGCCGTGTACACCCACGTGACGCAGGACCACCTCGACCGGCACGGCACGGTCGAGGCGTACCGGGCGGTGAAGCGCCGGCTCGCGGAGCTCGTGGATCCCGATGGGGCGCTGGTGCTGAACGCCGAGGACCCGGTGAGTGCGGCGTACGCGGGACTCGGGCGCACCCGGACGGTCATGTACCGCCGCCAGCGGCCGATGCCGGGCGGCGTGGGGACGGCCGACGGGTGGATCGCCGCCGAGGCGGTCGACCGGCTCGCGCTGGCGGGTGGTGGGCGGGCCCCGCTGGGCCCGGGCGGCCGGGTCCTGCCGCTCGACGAGATCCCGCTGCCGGGCGCCCACAACGTCAGCAACGTGCTGGCCGCGGTCGCGGTCGGCCTGCTCTTCGGGATCGCCCCGGACGGCATCCGCCGCGCGGTGGCCGCCTTCCAGGCGGTGGAGCACCGCCTGGAGCCGGTCGACCGGCTGGACGGGGTGCTGTACGTCAACGATTCCATGGGCACCCAGCCGGACGCGGTGATCGCCGCGCTGCGGAGCTTCGCCCGGCCGATCGTCCTGATCGCCGGTGGCCAGGACAAGGGCGTGCCGCTGGACGCCCTGGCCCGCGAGGCCGCGGAGCGGGCGGCCGCGGTGGTGCTCATCGGCGAGTCCGCCCCGCTGCTCGCCGGCGAACTGGAGCGCGCCGGGCACCGCCACGTGGAGCGGGCCGCCACGCTCGAGGCGGCGGTGGCCCGGGCCGACGTGCTGGCACGCGACGCGATGGCGGCGGCCGGATCCGGAGCCGCCACGGTGCTGCTCAGCCCGGCGGCGGCCAGCTTCGACATGTTCGCGGACTACGCGGCGCGCGGCCGCGCATTCCGGTCCGCGGTGTCGGCGCTCGCGTCCGCGCGGGAGGGAGCGCCTGCGGGCGAAGGTAGAGGAGAGGGGGCCACATGAGGCGCTATCCGGCACTTCCGCGGCCGCTCCTGGGCGGCACGGGCGTGGGCCGCCAGGCGG
>JAJYEB010000174.1 GCA_021790375.1 Chloroflexota bacterium
CACGCCCAGGTTGGCGTGGGCCACGATGTAGCTGCCGCCGCCGTTGGGATACGCCCGGATCGTCTGCCGGTAGGACAGCGTGACGAGCGCGAGGACGCCGACGATGGCGACCGAGATCGGCAGGAGCCAGGCGAAGGCGATGGTCCCGACGCCGAGCAGCGTGTACAGGCTCGCCTCGGTGGCGTAGGCGACCGACGACATGACGTCGGACGAGAAGACCGGCAGTGCCTTCCACTTGGGCAGGCGCTCTTCGAGCTCCTGCTCCGTGGAAAGGGGCCGGCCGAACAGTGCACGCTTCGCGGCCGCCCATGCCCGGCCCGACGGGGTCGTCGGCTCGTCCGCCGCAAGCTTGGCGGTGAAGACGCCGGGCGCGACGTAGCGGAAGTAGCGGGTGTGCGGGCGGTCGACGCGCACACGGACATCGCCGGGCTTGCGCCCGCGCCGGTACTCGGGGGTTGTCATGTACGGGCGCTATTCTCCGATGACGCGCGCCGCAACGGCAAGGACTGCTTCCAGCAGGCCGCGACTCCGCCTCGCCCCCGCCCGATGGCCCGGGATTGTCGGGGCTCCCGCGCCCGTGACCAGGATCGTGTCGGGGGCCGTCCGGCGAAGCCGTACGGCCGCGTCGATCGACGGCACGGTGGACTCCAGCAGCGTGTCCGCGTCATGCAGCCCGCACACCATCACCCATCGGCTGGCGCCCCGTGCCACCAGCGCCATCGCGGCTGCGAGCTCGCCCGCGTCGTGGGCCCCCGTCCCGAGGGCGTGACGGGACCCGGCTGCCCCTTCCATGCACCAAGCATGCCGCGAGGCACCAAGAGGCGGACGGGGCCCGGGCAGAGGCCGAGGCTCAGGAAGTGCTCAAGAAACGGGTGCGTGCTCAGGACGATTCCAGTCGGTATCCCACCCCCGGTTCCGACACGATCACCGCCCCCGCGTCCCCGCCCGGGTCCGCGGCATCCAGCTTGCGCCGGAGCTGGCTCACGTAGACATGCAGGTAGTGGCCCTCGTCGGTATAGCCGCGACCCCACACGGCCTCCAGCAACCGGTGATGGGTCACCACCCGGCCCCGCGACGCCGCAAGGACGCGCAGCAGCTCGAACTCGCGCGGGGTCAGGTGGACCGGAGCCTCGCCGACTTGGACCTCGTGGCGGGACGTGTCGATCCGGATGCGGCCGACGACCAGCGCACCGTCCAGCTCGCGCTCGGGGCCCGCAGACCGGCGCAGCAGCGCACGCAGCCTCGCGTGCAGCTCGGACATCCCGAACGGTTTCGTCACGTAGTCGTCGGCGCCCAGGTCGAGGGCCGCGACCTTCTGTTCCTCGCGGCCACGTGCCGAGAGGACCAGGATCGGCGTGGTGGACTCGCGCCGGATGTACCGGACGATCTCGAGGCCGTCCACGTCCGGCAGGCCCAGGTCGAGCAGCACGAGATCCGGCCGCCGCGCCTCCCATCGTGCCATCGCGGCCGCGCCGTCCGCCGCGAGGTCGACGTGGTATCCGTGCGCCTCCAGGTTCCTCGCCACCAGGCGCCGCGTCTCCTCGTCGTCCTCCACGAACACGACGCGCAGCCCCGAGCCCTCGTGCGCGGCGTCGCTCACGGGGAGTGCTCCTCCGCCGGCGGCACGGGAGCCGTCCGTGCGTCCGTCGGCAGGTCGATGTCGATCGCCAGGCCCCCGGCCGCGCTCGCGCGCGCCCCGATGTGGCCGCCCATGGCCTCGACCAGTCCGCGCGCCACCGAAAGCCCCACCCCGGTGCTTCCGCGCGATCCATCCGACCCACGGCGCACGCGGAAGAACTTGTCGAACAGCCGATCGAGCGCTTCCGGTGGAACGCCCGGCCCGTCGTCCTCCACCACGAGCCGCACCATGCCCGGCGCGGGTGGAGGCGCGTCGTGCACGCGCACGGTGGTGGTCGCCGGCGTGTGCCGGGCGACGTTGTCGAGGACGTTGCCGAGGACCTGCTCGAAGAACAGGTCATCGACCAGCACCGGCGGCAGCGCGGGCTCAAGGGCGACCACGAGCTGCCGCGGGCCCAGGCGCACGCGCCGGCGCGCCAGGCACCCGCGCACCAGGTCCTCCAGGGAGAACGGCTCGAGCCTGGGGACCAGCTCGCCCGCCTCGACCCGGCTCATGTCGAGCAGGTTCGTCACCAGCTCGTTCAGTCGCTCCGCGTCGCGGTCGATGGTCGCCGCCGCTTCCCGCTGCTCGTCGGGGGACCAGGTCATGTCGGCGTCCATGAGGTTGCCCGCGGCGACCCGGATCGACGCGAGCGGCGTGCGCAGGTCGTGCGACACCGAGTCGAGCAGCGCGCTCTTGAGCGCGTCGCTGCGGCGCGCGACTTCGACGGCCGCTGCCCGCTCGCCGAGACGCTTGCGCTCGATCGAGCGCCCGAACTGGTCGGCGGCCACCGAGAGCACCCGGGTCTGCCCCTCGTCCGGCGAGCCGGCCTCGATGTCCCGCACGCCCCAGATCGACCCGCAGGGCTCACCCTCCGCCTCGATGGCGACCCGGAATGTGGTGCCGTCTCGGAGCCCGGGCTGCTCGGCCGTCCGGAAGGGTGCGTGCAGCGTGACCCAGTCGGCCGTCCCGGCGTGTCCGCCGGTCGCGGGCCGGAGGAGGCAGTGGATCCGGGGCATCGTGCACGGATCGGGGCCGGTGCCCGCCACCACGTTCTCCTGGTCGGGAGACCGCCCGAGGCCCACCCACAGCGAGCGCATGCCGGTGGCCGTGGCCAGGATCGGCACGACCTCCGCGATCCCCTCGACCGGTTCGTGGCGGCGAGCCAGCTCCCGGCTCACCGCGTAGAGCGCCTCGGACTCGCGCCCCCGCCGCTCGGCGGCCTCCGCCCGATTGCGCTGCATCGCGGCCAGCTGCCCCACGATCGCTCCGACCCCGAGCAGCAGCGCCAGGTCGACCCAGGCCGTCCGGTCCGCGACGCTCAGCGTCAGGGTGGGCTCGACGAAGAAGTAGTCGTACAGCAGGAAGGAGGCCACCGCCGTCCCGATCGCGGCGGCGGTGCCGAAGACCACGGCGGCGGTCACCACCGCCAGCAGGTAGACCGCGTCGGCGTTGGGGACGCCGAGCGCGGTCTGCAACAGTCCGATCAGCAGCGTGGCACCGGCCAGGAGGCTCGCGACCACCGCGAGCCTCGGGACCAGGCGCGTCGTGCGGGCGGGCCTCGGCACGTCGCCGAGTATGCACGCCCCGGCAGCTACCGGATGACGGTGACGCCGAGAGTCACGGTCCAGGTCGCCTTCTCGCCGCCCTGCCACGGCCGGCTGTAGGTCAGCGTCATGGTCGTGGCGCCCGCCCGAAGCGCGCGGAACGTCCATGCCTCGGAACCGGCGGCGCCCATCATCGCCGACGTCGGGGCGAGGGACCGGTGGGCCAGCAGCGACAGGTACCGCCCGTCGAACCGCGGAGCGTCCCAGCGGTACCCGGTCGACGCGTTCGAGCAGAGCCTCACGCGCAGGATGGCACCGGCGCGGACGGCCAGCTGGCGATGCAGCGTCGCCGTGCCGCCGGATGCCTGCGACTCGAACTCGCCGCAACCGATGGAGATCGACGCGTCGCCCCGGGCGGACGCGTTGGCGATCCGGCCATGCGCGACGGCCGGTGCCGTCGTGTCGTCGCCGGCGAACCGGGCCTGGAACGCGGTCCAGGCGGAAACCCGTGCGAAGTATCGGGCGGTGCCGTCGGCCGCGACCGTGCGGCTGGTGACCTGCCGCCAGTCACCCGACACCGACCGGGTCCAGACCTGGAGCACCTTGCCCGCCAGGCTCGGTTCGGTCTCGACCAGGTAGGTGGCGTAGGTCCCCGCCGGGACCACGATCCCGGAGAGCCCGAACCCGTCCGCGCCCCGGACCACGCCGGCGGCGATGGAGTCGGTCAGCACGACCGGGGACGGCGCTGCCACCGCCGGCGCGGCCGTGGTCGCCATCGCCGTGCCGGCGAGGATGACCGCGAGGAACCGTGAACGGAACATTGACGAAGCCTCCCTCGGGCACCGCCGGGGCGCTGCGGCGCAGTCCAGTTCGAACAACCGAGGGAGAGACGCGCGCGCCCGGCCGGCAGTTCCCGGGTCCTGCGATCGAGCGCCGGCTGCCCGACCCGCGGTTCCGGTGCGGTGCCCTCTCCCGGACCTGACCTCACCCCCTGGCGTCAGATCAGGCTCACGCTGCGACGCGGATGCTCGTTGAGGTACGCCTTTGCCGTCTCGAGGCAGCGCGCCGCGAATTCAGCATTGCCGAGGACTCGCGACCGACTCACATTGGGCAGTTCGATGGAGCAGGGGATTTCCGGCATGGCGTCAAGGATGCTGGCAACGTCGATGCCGCCCTCGCCCACATAGGAGCGGGCCTCCCGCAGAATGCGCCTCATTTCGTCCTGGTCCGTCGGGATCTCGGCCGGAGCGTCGCAGAGATGGCAGAAATGGAAGTACTCTCGCGGAACTTTCGCCAGGTCTTCTACGCTGTCATGAGCCCTGTGAAAGTGATGGATGTCGATCATGAGGCCCATGTTGTCCCGCGCGACCGCATTCAGGACGTCCAGCGCTCCGGTGAGGGTGCGCACGCCTGCGATGGGCACGTACTCCAGATCCGCCGTCAATCCGTATCTGTTGGCGAGGTCGCATACCTCGCCGAACTTCTGAATGTAGAAGGCACGGTCTTCGGTCCAGATGCTGCTCAGAAGGTGCTTCGCACCCAGCTCGGCAGCTGCTTCACAGGCTCGCTCGTACCTTGTCATGTCCATGCCTTCGACGACACGTGCCAGCTCGATATCGAGTACCCCGACACCCGTCTCCGCCATGGCAGTCTTGACGTTTCTCATCATCTCGGAGCCCGGCTTGAGTGAGAAGTCGGGTTCGCCCGGGAGGCCCATGTAGATGGGACGAAGGCTTG
>JAJYEB010000175.1 GCA_021790375.1 Chloroflexota bacterium
GATCGCGGCCTGCGCCGGGTTCCTGCACCGCCAGCTCGAGGCGCTGGACCCGGCCGTGGTCGTGACGCTCGGCCGCTATTCGCTCGGGACGTTCATGCCGGGCGCGAAGATCTCCACCGCCCACGGCACCGTCCGACCGGTCGATCCCGCGACCGGAGCCCCCTCCGCGGTGGCGTTCGCGATGTACCATCCAGCCGCGGCCTTCAGGCAGACCGCCCTCAAGGAGACGCTCGTCGCGGACATGGCCAACCTGCCGCAGGTCCTGCTCGACGCGCGCGAGGCTCGCTCGACGCGGATCGAGGGCGCGGGAGTCGGCGCGGAGGAGGGGGCCTCGCGCCCGGCCGCCGGCGCGCCATCCGGGGCGGACCCGGAGGCCGACGCAGCCACGCCCGACGACGCGACGTACGACGCAGGCCCGGCGACCGAATCCGCCGCACTGGACGAGCAACCAGCATTCGCGCCCGCCACGGAGGACGCACCCGATGACAGGGACCGGACCGACCAGATGACGCTCTTCTGATGGCAACCCGAACCGCCCGACGGCCCGCCACCGCGCCGTCGCCTGCCTCGCCCACCAAGTCGGCCAGGAGCACGGCCGCGACCCGGCACTCGTCCGACCGACCGGCCGAATCGCCGCCGCTGCGCATCATTCCCCTCGGCGGCGTCGGCGAGATCGGCAAGAACATGTACGTGTTCGAGTACGGCGAGGACATCGTCGTCGTCGACTGCGGGCTCATGTTCCCCGACGAGGAGATGTTCGGGATCGACCTGGTCGTCCCGGACGTCACCTACCTCCGGGAACGGCGCGAGGCCGTCCGTGCCTTCATCATCACCCACGCCCACGAGGACCACGTGGGCGGCCTGCCGTACGTGCTGCCCGATTTCCCGGGCGTCCCGATCTACGCGTCGACGCTGGCCCGCGGCCTGCTCTCGAACAAGGTCAAGGAGCACCACCTCACCAACAACCCGATGCTCGCCCTGGAGGCGGGCGAGACCGTCACGGTGGGGCCGTTCACGGTGACGGCGTTCCGCATCGGGCACTCGATCCCCGACGCGATGGGCCTCATCATCCGCACGCCGGTCGGGATCGTCGTGCACACCGGCGACTTCAAGTTCGACCACACCCCGGTGGACGGCAAGCCCTCGGATTTCCACGCCCTCGCGAAGGTGGGCGAGGAGGGGGTGCTGTGCCTCCTCTCCGACTCGACCCGCGCCGAGAACCCGGGCTACACGCCCTCGGAGCGGACCGTCGGCGAGGCGTTCCGGGAGATCATGGAGCCGCTCGACGGGCGCGTGATCGTGGCCACGTTCGCCAGCAACATCGCCCGCGTCCAGCAGGTGTTCGATGCCGCCCACAGCTTCGAGCGCAAAGTCGCCGTGGTCGGGCGCAGCATGGAGCAGAACGTCCGCATCGCGACCGAGCTCGGATACCTGGTGTATCCCCAGTCACAGCTGATCGCGAAGGACCAGATCCGCAGCACGCCGTCGGACCGCCTGGTCATCGCCACGACCGGCGCACAGGGCGAGCCCATGGCCGGGCTCGCGCGCATGGCCAACCGCGACCACCGCTGGGTGGAGATCGAGCCGGGCGACACCGTCATCGTCAGCGCCAGCCCCATCCCCGGCAACGAGGAGTACGTGGCGCGCACGATCGACAACCTGTTCAAGCAGGGCGCGAACGTCATCTACCACGCGATCCGCCACGCGCACGTCTCGGGGCACGCCAGCCAGGAAGAGCTGAAGCTGATGCTCAACCTGACCCGGCCGAAGTACATCATCCCCATGCACGGCGAGTTCCGCATGCTGGTCCAGCACGGTCGGCTGGCGGCCGAGGTGGGCGTTGCGCCGGAGAACATCCTGATCGTGGAGAACGGCCAGCCCGTGGAGTTCCGGGCCGACGGCTCCGCGCGACGCGGGCAGCCGGTCAGTTCCGGGTACGTCTTCGTGGACGGGCTCTCGGTGGGCGAGGTGGGCGACGTGGTCCTCCGGGACCGGCGCGCGCTGGCCAGCGACGGCATGTTTCTGGTCGTGGTGACCGTCGACAAGCAGACGGGCCGCATCATCGGCGAGCCGCAGATCGTCACGCGCGGGTTCGTGGACGACCTGTCCGATCCCGTGATCGGCGCGGCGGCGCAGCGGGTGGTGCACGCGATCGCGCGGCCGGAGGAGCACACCAGCGAGGTCGCGCTGCTCAAGACCCAGATCAAGGACGGACTCTCCCGGTACCTGTACGAGCAGACCAAGCGGCGCCCCATGGTGTTCCCGGTCGTCGTGGAGGTCTAGGGGTGGCGACCCGTCGGCGGACCCCCTCCACCCGGAGCCGGACCCGCACCACGCGGCGACGCTCCTCGGGACCGTCGATCGACCTGCGGCTCTCGCCCGAGCTGACCCGCGCGCTGGTCGGGATCGTGCTGCTCGTGGTGGGGGCGGTCACCCTGATCGCGCTGTTCCTGCCCGGGCAGGGGATCCTCAACAGGTACGTCAACGAGCTGCTGCGTCCGGCGTTCGGCCAGGGCGCCTGGCTCCTCCCGATCCTGCTGCTGATCGCCGGCGTGTTCGTGGAGCGGGCGCCCAGCGCCGGCACCGGCTGGGGCGTCTCCGCGCTCGGCGGGCTGGTGACGTTCGTGGGCGGGATCGGGCTGTTCCACTTCGTCTGGGGCCGCGGCACGTCGGCCCAGGCGCTGAGCAACGGCGGCGGCTGGCTGGGCTCCCAGCTGTCGCACGGCCTTTCCGAGCTGGTCAGTCCCCCCGGCGCGTTCGTGGTGCTCTCGGGGATCGTGCTGGCGGGGATCGTGCTGCTCCTGAACCTGACCGTGCGCGGATTGCTGCGCCCCTTCGTGGCGGGCAGCCGCGCGGTGGCCGGCGCACTTGCGACGCCCGTGGTCGCGGGCCGGAACGGAGGTTCCGCGGAGGCGTCGCGCAACGGACGGGAGAGCCGCGAGACCCGGGCCCTGCGCGAATTGCCTCGCCGCGGCGGGGAACCCGATGCGGCCCTGGAGCCGGATCTGCCCGCACCCGTCCCCAGCCCGGCGCCCCTGAGCCAGACGGTCTGGTCGGGCGAACGCGCCGTCCCGCACGGCGGCCTCGGCCCGGGGACGGGCATCGCGGTGGCCCCGGGGCCCTGGGCAGGCAACGGTGCGGGTGCCGGGGCGGGAGTGACGCTGGCGGAGGGGCGGGACGCGCTGCCCGGCGAGGCGCTCCTCGAGGCCGACGACGCGCCCCCCACCGTGGAGCACCGCCCGTGGACGCTCCCGGATGCGACGCTGCTGGACCCCGAGCGCCCGACCAACGGCGCGGCCGAGCTGGACCACGCCCGCAACCGGCGGATCATCGAGGAGAAGCTGCGCAGCTTCCAGATCCCCGCGACGGTGGTGGGCCAGAACATCGGCCCCGTGGTCACGCAGTACGAGGTCAAGCCGGACGCCCGGGTCAAGCTCTCGCGCGTCGAGGCGCTCGCCGACGACCTGGCCATGGCGCTGGCCGCCCGCTCGATCCGCATCGAGGCCCCCATCCCCGGCAAGGACGTGGTGGGGATCGAGATCCCCAACCACAACGCGGAGGTGGTGGGCTTCCGGGGCCTGTGGGAGGACGCCCGCATGGCGGAGGCCGTCAGCCCGCTGACCTTCGCGCTGGGTCGAGACGTCTCGGGCAAGGCCTACGCGGTGGACCTCGCCCGCATGCCGCACCTGCTGATCGCGGGTGCCACCGGCTCCGGCAAGAGCGTCTGCGTCAACGCGCTGATCACCAGCCTGCTGATGCGCGCCCGCCCGGACCAGGTGCGCCTGATCCTGGTCGACCTGAAGCGGGTGGAGCTCGCCTCGTACCGGGATCTCCCCCACCTGCTGACCGACGTGATCGTCGAGCCCGGGGATGCCAAGGCGGCACTGGGGTGGGCGGTGCGCCAGATGGAGGAGCGCTACAAGGCGCTGGCCGCGAAGAGCGAGCGCAACATCGCCTCCTACAACGCCAGCCCCCGCGTGGCGGAGCACGAGCGGCTGCCCTACATCGTGATCGTGGTCGACGAACTGGCCGACCTGATGATGCGGGAGGGCCGGAAGGTCGAGGACCCCATCGTCAAGCTCGCGCAGAAGGCGCGCGCGGTCGGCATCCACCTGGTGCTCGCCACCCAGCGGCCCAGCGTCAACGTCGTGACGGGCCTCATCAAGGCCAACGTCCCCAGCCGGATCGCATTCGCGATGTCGTCCAACGTCGACAGCCGGACGGTGCTCGACGCGCCGGGCGCGGAGGACCTGATCGGGCGCGGCGACATGCTGTACCAGCCGGCCGACCTGCCGCGGGCGGTGCGCCTGCAGGGCGTCTTCGTGAGCGATCGCGAGGTCCAGTCGGTCACCGACCAGTGGCGTGCCCAGGCGCCCGAGCCGCAGTACGACCCCGACGTGGTGGCCGGTGGCGAGGAGTCGGGGGAGGGCAGCCAGTTCGCCTGGCTTGCGCAGTTCGCCGAGGACGAGATGACGCCGCGCGCTGCGGAGCTCGTGGTGACCAGCGGCAAGGCCAGCACGTCCATGCTGCAGACCAGGCTCAAGGTCGGGTTCAACCGCGCCAGCCGGATCATCGACGAGCTCGAGCGGGTCGGGATCATCGGGCCGCAGGATCCGCGCAATCCCGCGGTCCCGCGCCAGGTGTACGGGCCGGAGAACTGGATCCGCGGCCTCGACGACGTGGACGACGCCTGACGGACCCGTCCGGGCCGGGCGGGCAGGGTCCGCGCCGGCGGGTCGGGCGCCGTCGAGACGCCCGGAGGCCCGGGGGTATGCTATGCGCCGCGGGACGCCAGGGATGGACCCGCCCGCCGCCGATGCCTGGCCCAACGAGGATGCCCTGGAGCCGATGACCACGCGTGACCATGGCCGACCCGG
>JAJYEB010000176.1 GCA_021790375.1 Chloroflexota bacterium
CTCTTATACAGCCCCGGTTGGTGGTTCGAATCCACCCTCCCCTACCAAGTCCTCCGGTATGCGAACCGCGGTCGGCAGCCGGTAGGTCGGCCGGATGTCGTCGAGCGGGACGACCCGGATCTCCCCATGTCGTCGAGCGGGACGACCCGGATCTCCCCTTCAGGAGCCGCAGGAGCGCCTTGCTGCGGGCCCGCTGTCCCTGCCGCAGGACGTTTGCCGAGGGCCTGACTGAGCGCCCACGACACGATGGCCGCCTCGACGGGTCCGGCAGTCGATCCGGCGTCGGAACGCGGCGTCTCGGCCAGGCGCGCCTCGATCGCCGCCAACCGGGCCGTCTCTTCTGCTATTCGCTTGACAAGCAGAATACCGAAGGATATGGTGTGTGGCAGCACACAGCCCTGGCCGCAGGGAACAGGCCGGGCACGCTCCACGGAGCGAAAGGAGAACTGCCAGATGGCAATCCTGAACGAGGATCTGTGCCGGGCCTGGAACCGGTCCCAGTGGGCGGGTGGCGCCCTGCTCCCAGTGGAGACAGACGCACCGGCCAGCTGGAACCTCAGCCAGTGGGTGGGGGATCAGGGGCGCGGCACCGTGCACGGGCCGAGCGAACTGCCCTGCCCGCCCGAGACCGCCGGCGGGCTGAGCGGCTTCGGCCACACCTCGGGAGCGGCGGCGCGCTGGGTCCTGGCCCGCTGACCGGCCCGTCCGCGTCGCGGGCCACCACGCAGCGAGCGCCACGGGGCCCTCGGTCGCGGGCCGCATCGACGGCCCGGCCGGGCCCCATCGTCTGAACGAGTCTGCAAGGAGACCACCATGAGTCAGTTCGAGTACCGCATCGAGACCCTGCCCGGCAACGGGCACGCCGCGATCGCGTCGGTCCCCGGCGAGAGCCCCGCCTCCGACGTGCTGGAGCGCCTGACCGAGCTCGGTCAGGACGGCTGGCACGTCAACGCCCTGCAGGGCGCCGCGTACGGCCTCGCGCCGACGCAGGTCCTGCTGGAGCGCGACCTCTCGGAGGGCGAGGCGTTCCGCCGCCTGTTCGCCCCTGGCGCCTGACGAACCGCACCGACCGAAGGGTGAGCCGGCGCTGCCGGCTCACCGGCGCTCAGGTCGGCGCCGAACCGCTCTGGTTCACGCACCGAGCGTCCGCAGGCCGATGCCCGCGAGTCCGCCGGACGCGAGAGGCCCCGCGGAGTTCATCGCGACCCGGATCAGCAGGACGGCCGCGCCGAGTGCGAGGGCCAGGGTGACAGATCGATGATGTCCGCGACGCCGAGTTGCCAGGCGATCTCGCCCGTCGGTGCGTCACTGGCGCGCCCCGTCCGTGGTCTCGCTCGCCACCGGAAGGCCGGCCAGACGCCATTCGGGGAAGCCGTCGGCCAGGCGTCGGGCGCGGTGGCCGTGCCGGCGCAGGACCTCCACCCCGCGGCCGCCCAGGGCGCAGAACGGCCCGCGACAGTAGGCCACCACCTCGCGCCCGACGGGAAGCTCGGCCAGACGCGCCTCCAACTCATCGAGGGGCACCGAGATGGCGCCCGCGATGTGGCCCGCGCTGTACTCCGCGGCGGGGCGCACGTCCACGACCACGACGTCGCCCGCCGTGATCCGCCGGAGCAGCTCCTCGCGGTTCAGCGGCTCGAGGGCATCGGGCCCGCCCAGGTAGGCGCGGGCGGCGCGCTCGGCCTCGGCCAGGCGCGTGCGCGCGACCTCGCGCGCCGCGGCCAGCAGGCGATAGACATCGTCGCCGGCCAACCGGTAGAAGATGCGTGTGCCGCTCCGGCGGGTCTCCACCAGCCCCGCCCGCCGCAACACCTGCAGGTGCGCCGAGGCGACGGTGATCCCGAGCTCGGCCTCGCTGGCGAGCGCTTCCACGCTGCGCTCGCCCTGCGCGAGCAGGTCGAGGAGCTCGATCCGCCGGCCGTTCGCGAGCGCGTGGCCGACCCGCGCGAACTGCTCGTTGAGGGCGTCCTTGGCGGCGCGGTCATGGCTGGATGGCGAGTCAGGCGAGCGAGCTGGATCTTGGCGGGCCACCTGAGCATCCTCCATAGATAAGCAGAAAGACAGTATAGTACCCTCCCATGGATCCCGACGACAGCGCCGCGACGACGACTCCAGCCAGAGATGAAGGCCTCGCGACCGCCCGCACCGCCGAGGCGCGAGGATCCATCCCCCGCCTGGGCCTCGAGGCGAACCTCGGCCAGTTCATCCTGCTGATCGCCGTCCAGGCGCTCGTGGGCGGGGTACTGGGTCAGGAGCGCACGATCCTGCCGCTCATTGCGACACGCGTCTTCGCTCTCAAAGCGGCGGCCGCCGCCCTCACCTTCATCGTCGCGTTCGGGGTCGTGAAGGCGATCACGAACTTCGCCGCAGGCGTCCTCGCCGACCGGGTGGGGCGCAAGCCGCTCCTCGTGGCCGGCTGGCTGGCCGGTGTGCCGGTGCCGCTGTTGCTCATCTGGGCCCCCAGCTGGGGCTGGGTGATCGTGGCGAACGTGCTGCTCGCGCTCAACCAGGGCCTCGCCTGGACCAACCTCGTGAACGCGATGGTCGACGTCGCGGGGCCGGCGCGGCGCGGGCTCGCGGTCGGCTTGAACGAATGGGCGGGCTACAGCGGCCTGGCGCTCACCGCGGTCGCTACCGGCTTCATCGCGCAGCAGGCGGGCCTGCGCCCGGCACCCTTCTTCCTCGGCCTCGCCTACGTCGGGCTCGGCCTGGCGCTCTCCGTGTTCGTGGTGCGTGAGACGCACGGCCATGCCCGCCACGAGGGGCGCGAGCGAACCGCCGTGACCGGGGAATCGGAGCACGCCCTGCCGTTGCGCCGCGTCGTGGTCCTGGTCAGCCTGCGCGAGCGCGCCCTCTCCGTCTGCAGCGGGGCGGGCCTGGTGACGAACCTCAAGGACGGCATGGCCTGGGGCCTCTTGCCGCTCTACTACGCGGCGAATGGGATGTCGGTGGCCCAGATCGGGGTGCTCGCGGCGGTCTACCCAGCGGTGTGGGGGCTCGGCCAGCTCGCCACCGGGCCGCTCTCGGACCGGCTGGGCCGCAAGTGGCTGATCGTCGGGGGCATGCTCGTCCAGGGGGTCGCCATCGGGGCGATCGCGGCGAGCCACGGCTTTGCGCCCTGGCTCGGTGCGGCGGCCCTGCTCGGGGTCGGCACGGCAATGGTGTATCCGGCGCTCATCGCCGCGGTGGGCGACGTCGCGCACCCAGCCTGGCGTGCCTCGGCGCTCGGGGTGTACCGCTTCTGGCGGGACCTCGGGTTCGCGGTGGGGGCGCTGCTGACCGGGCTGATCGCCGACCGTGCGGGCTTCGCCGCCGCGATCGGAGTGGTGGCGCTGCTGGCGGTCAGCGCCGCGCTGGTGGCCGCCCTGCGCATGTACGAGACGCACCCCGGGCGCGTGCCGGTCCCCGCGGCCGCACCCTGAGCAAAGCCCCCGCAGCAGGAGATCCTCGGTATGCAGACGCTCATCATCCTCAACGACCCGCCCTACGGCACCGAGCGCGCCTACAACGGCCTGCGCCTCGCCCTCGCGCTGGCGAAGCTCGAGGGATCGGAGTTGCGCCTCTGCCTGATGTCCGACGCGGTGTGGTGCGCGCGGGGCGGCCAGGCGACGCCCGCGGGCTACTACAACATCGAGCGCATGCTGCGCGGCCTGGTCACCAGAGGGATCTCCATTGGCGCCTGCGGGACGTGCATGGACGCGCGGGGGGTGACCGACGCCGATCTCCTGCCCGGCGTGCACCGTTCGTCGATGGATGAGCTCGCGGCCTGGACCGCCTGGGCCGAGAAGGTGGTGACGTTCTGATGGCCGGCCGATCGGTGCTCGTGCTGGGGGGCGGGGTAGGCGGCGTGGTGGCGGCCAACGAGCTGCGCCGCCGGCTCGAGCCACGCGACCGCGTCATCGTCGTGGAGCGCGAGGCGCGGTATCTCTTCCAGCCCTCCCTGGGCTGGCTCATGGTGGGACGCCGCCGCTCCGAGCACATCTCGCGTCCGCTGCACGGCCTGCTGGCGACAGGCGTTGAGCTCGTGCCGGCGGAGGTGCGGGCGATCGATCCCGTCGGACGCACGGTCGACACGAGCGCCGGGGCGCTGCCCTTCGACGCGCTGCTCGTGGCCTTGGGTGCCGAGCTCGCGCCCGAGGCGCTGGATGGCTTCGCGGGCGCCGCCCACAACATCTTCTCGCTCGCGGGAGCCAGCGCCTGCGCGCGCGCCCTGGCCGGCTTCCGCGGCGGGCGCCTGGTGGTGGCGGTGAGCGCGCTCCCCTACAAGTGCCCCGCCGCGCCGTATGAGGCAGCCCTCCTGTTCGACGACGAGCTGCGCCGCCGGGGCGTCCGCGCCGCGAGCGAGATCGAGCTCTACACCCCCGAGCCGCAGCCGATGCCGGTGGCGGGACCGGCCCTGGGCGAGGCCGTCGTGCGGCTGATGGAGGCACGGGGGATCCGGTTCCACCCCCGGAGCCCTATCGCACGCGTCGAGCCCGGCTCGCGGGAGCTGGTGCTCGCGGACGGCACCCGCGCGGGCTACGACCTCCTCGCCGGGGTGCCACCGCATCGGGGGCCCGCCGCGCTGCGTGGCTCGGGCCTCGTCAACGAGGCGGGCTGGGTCACCGTCGACCCGCGCACGCTGCAGACGGCGTTCGAGGGCGTCTACGCGGTGGGCGACGCGACCTCGATCCCGCTCGCCAACGGCAAGCCGTTGCCCAAGGCCGGCGTCTTCGCCCATGCCGAGGCGCTCGTCGCCGCCCGGCGCATCGCCGCCGAGTTCGGCACGCCCGCGCCCAGCGGGGAGTTCGACGGGAAAGGGTTCTGCTGGGTCGAGACCGGCGGCGGCGCAGCCGCCTTCGCCGACGGCAACTTCTACGCCG
>JAJYEB010000177.1 GCA_021790375.1 Chloroflexota bacterium
GGTCGGCGAGGAACGCGTCATGATCGTCGCCATGACGTTGCCGCCCAGGGCCGGACGCGTCTGCTTCAGGATCGCCACGAGCGACACGCTGCCCTTCGCATAGTCGCCGATCTCGAGCCTGGTGCAGTCCGCGGTGAGGCCGCAGTCCGAGGCATAGGCCACGCGCGGCGCGAGCTCCCGTCCCCACGGCGTCGCGCCGAAGAGCATCACCTGCGGGTGGTACCTGCGCACGGCGTCCGCGACGGCCCGCGCGTGGGCGCTCGGGATGGCCGGGGTCAGCAGCGGGTGTTCCGCCACGTACACCCGGTCGGCCCCGCAGGCGATCAGCTCACCGGCGAGATCGTCCTGCGCTGCGCCCGCCGCGTCGGCGCCCGCCGCGTCGGCGCCCGCGAGATGGGCCGGCCCGGCACCCGCCAGTACGGCTCCAACCGCTGCGCCCAGCGGCGCCGCGAGCTGCCGTGCCTTGCCCAGCAGCGCCAGGGAGACCGACCGGATCCCTCCATCGCCGGGCTCGGCGTAGACCCAGAACTCGCCCTGGTAGGTGGGCGTCTGTCCGGCCAGCGCGTAGTGCGCGTCCGCGTCAGCAGGCGCTTGCCGCGGGCCGCTTCCGTACCGCGCGTCGACCAGGGCCACCAGCTCGGCCGCGTCGTGCGCCAGGACGCAGCTGCGGGCCCTGCCCTCGTTCGGGGAGAACAGCTGATAGACCTGGGTCCGCGAGCCACGGAGCCCGATGCGTCCGGGGTCCGCCTGCACGGAGGCTGCGCTCCATTCGTGGATCGCTGCGCGCTGCGCGGCACGAGCCCCGTGGAACGACCGGTAGAGCGGCGCGGTGCAGGCAGTGACCGTCAGGAGCACCGGGAAGCGCAGCGGCCGCACCGCCTCCATGCCCTCGGGGCCGATGCGTCTTAGCTCGAAGGCGGGACCCGGCTCCGGGCTGGTGACGTACGCGATCTGCTCGATCCCGAGCTCCTCGGCGATCTGCGGCGGCACCTGGGCGGTGTCGCCGTCCACGGACTGCATGCCGGCGACGATCGCGTACTCGCGACCGCCCTCGAAGAACTCCCGCTCGATGCGCCGGATTGCACAGGCCAGCGAGTAGGCGGTGGCCACGGTGTCGGCCCCCGCGAACCCCCGGTCGGTCAGGAGGACCCCTTCACCGGGGGCACGGGCCATGCAGTCGGCCAGGACCTCGCGTGCCTGCGGCGGACCCATGGTCAGGTAGACCGTGCGGGAGCCCGGGCTCGCCGCAGTGACCCGACCGGCGAAGGTCACGGCGTGGAGGTCGAGCGGGTTGAGGATGCTCTCGAGCATGCCCCGGCGGAGGGTGCCGTGTTCCGTGTCCCACGCGTCCTCCGGGATGTTGGAGACGTCGGGGACCTGCTTGACCAGGACGACGCAGTGCATGCGGATCTCGCGAGCGATGAGGCGAGCGGACTGCGGGCCGTCCGGTCGCTAGCAGGGCGCCGCCGGAGCAGCCGCGGGTTCCAGCCCCAACGCCTCGCGGGCGCGCGCGTCGTCGTCGGTCGTGAACGCCATCTGGACCATGCCGTGGTGGCGCCCGACGGTCAGGATCCCCGTGACGTTGACGCCCGCCGCGGCCAGCCGCTCGGTCAGCGCCGCGATGCCGCCGGGCTGGTCCTCCACCTCCACGTGCAGGGTCTCTCCCTCGACGAACGGGAGGCCCAGGCTGCGGAGCACCTCGCGCGTGAGCACGTCGTCGTCGGTCGTGATCCGGGCGCACATCTTGTCACCCGCGCTCGTCCCGACCACGTGCTCGATGTTGATCCCGCGGGTCGCCAGCGCACGCGTGACGTGCGCGAGCTCGCCCGCCCGGTTCTCCAGCTGGACCACGAACGGTCGACCCACGGCTGCCTCCTCTCGCGGCCGATGCGCCGCGACACCCGGCCCTCCCCGGCGGCGCGCCGGCCGTCGGACTGGTCGAGATCCCGATCGTGGGGAGCAGGGCGGATGGCGAGGAAGGGCACAGCGACACGTCGGGCGGGAGTCGGAGGATGGGTCCGTGCCTGCCACATGGCCCGAGGCCGGCCGGCATCCCGGCCTCGGGGCGGCGAGCGTTCAGCCAAACCCGGAGCCGATCGCCGTTTCACCGCCCGTCCCCGCAGGCCGCCGAGGCCCGCCGGCAGTATCCTCCGGCAGGCGCGACACGCACAGCGCCGCCCTTCCGGGCGGGACCGAAGTGGAGAGACCAGCATGCCGGGCATGAACCTGACCCGCGACGAGGCCCGGGAACGGGCCGCGCATCTCGCCGTCTCGTCCTATCACGTGGACCTCGATTTCAGCGTCCCCGGCGAGACGTTCGCCTCCACCACCCGCGTGCAGTTCTCCAGCAGCCGGCCGGGCAGCGACACCTTCATCGACCTGGTCGCCCCGCAGGTCCGGCGTGTCGTACTCAACGGCACGGAACTCGACCCCGCCGAGGTCGCCGATGGGGTGCGTGTGCGGCTGCCGGGGCTGGCGGCCGAGAACGAGCTGCTCGTCGAGGCCTGCGGCGCGTACATGCGCACCGGCGAGGGCCTCCACCGGTTCGTCGATCCGGTGGACCAGGGCGTGTACCTGTACACCCACTTCGAGACCGCCGACGCCCGCCGGGTCTTCGCCGTCTTCGACCAGCCCGATCTCAAGGCGAGCTTCACCTTCCGCGTCACCGCGCCCGCGTCCTGGCAGGTCGTGTCCAACTCGCCGACCCCGGTCCCGGTCGACCCCGGCCCCGACGCGGCGCCCGGCAGCGCGACCTGGCACTTCGCCCCGACGCCCCGCATCTCGTCGTACATCACCGCCATCGTCGCCGGCCCCTACCACGTCGAACGCGGCGAGCTCACCAGCCGCGACGGCCGCACGATCCCGCTCGGGGTCTTCTGCCGGGCGTCGCTGGCCGAGCATCTCGAGGCCGGCGAGGTCATGGACGTCACGCGTCGCGGGTTCGCCTACTTCGAGCAGGTCTTCGACCGTGCCTACCCGTTCGACAAGTACGACCAGCTGTTCGTCCCCGAGTTCAACGCCGGGGCGATGGAGAACGCGGCCACGGTCACGATCAACGACACGCTGGTCTTCCGCTCCCGCGTCCCGGACGCCGCCAGGGAGGGGCGGGCCAACACGCTCCTGCACGAGCTGGCGCACATGTGGTTCGGCGACCTGGTGACGATGCGCTGGTGGGACGACCTGTGGCTCAACGAGTCCTTTGCCACGTACGCCGCCACGGTCTGCCAGGCGGAGGCGACGCGCTGGCGGTCTGCGTGGACCACGTTCCTGGCGAGCGAGAAGACCTGGGCGTACCGCCAGGACCAGCTGCCGTCGACCCACCCCGTGGTGGCCGACATCGTCGACCTCGACGCCGCGGAGGTGAACTTCGACGGCATCACCTACGCGAAGGGCGCCAGCGTGATCCGCCAGCTGGTGGCCTGGGTCGGACGCGAGCCCTTCGAGGAGGGGCTGCGGCGCTATTTCGCCCGGCACGCCTGGGGCAACGCCGAGCTGGCCGACCTGCTGGTGGAACTCGAGGCGACCTCCGGTCGCGACCTGCGCCAGTGGTCGCGCGTATGGCTGGAGAGCGCCGGGGTCACCACCCTGAGGCCCGGGATCCTGGCGGATGACGGCGGTGTCATCACGTCGCTCGCCGTGCTGCAGGAGGCCCCGCCGGATCACCCCGTCCTGCGGCCCCACCGCCTGGCCATCGGCGCCTACGACCTGGTGGACGGCGCCCTGACGCGCACCTTCCGGGTGGAGCGCGACGTGGACGGCGACCGCACCCCCGTGCCCGAGCTGGCCGGGCACCGCCGGCCCGACCTGCTGCTGATCAACGACGACGATCTCGCCTACGCCAAGGTGCGCCTCGACGAGCGGTCCCTGGCCACCGCCATCCGGCACCTCGACAGTCTCACCGAGTCTCTCCCCAGGGCCCACGTCTGGTCGGCCGCATGGGACATGACCCGCGATGCCGAGATGCGGGCCCGCGACTTCATCGAGCTCGTGCTGCGTGACATCTCGGCGGAGACCGACTCTTCGGTGGTCGACGAACTCCTGGCCGAGCTCGCGACGGCAGTCCGCCACTACGTGGCGCCCGAGCACCGCGACGCGACCGTCGCGACCGTGGCCGGCCGACTGCTCGACCTGGCCCGCTCGGCCGGGGCCGGCAGCGACACGCAGCTGCAACTCGTCAGGGCGGTCGCCGCGCACGCGGTCACGGCCGACCAGCTGGACGCCGTCGCTGCGCTGCTCGACGGCCGCGAGCGGCTCGAGGGCCTGGAGGTCGACACCGACCTGCGCTGGACGCTCCTGACCGCGCTCGTCGCCGCGGGCCGGGCCGGCGACGCGGAGATCGACCGCGAGCTGGCGCGGGACAACACCGCCGCCGGGGCACGTGCCGCGGCGACGGCACGGGCCGCCCGCCCGACTCCGGAAGCCAAGCAGGCGGCGTGGGCGTCGGTGGTCGAGTCCGACGCACTGTCCAACGCCATCCAGGCCTCGGTGATCGCCGGGTTCGGTCGCGTGCACGACCGCTCGCTGCTGGAGCCGTTCGTCGAGCCGTACTTCACGGCGCAGAACGGCATCTGGGCCACCCGCACCCCCCACACCGCGCGGCGCATCACCATCTGGCTCTACCCGGCGCTGCTCGCCGGCCCGGCGCTCGTGGAGCGCACCGACCGCTTCCTGGAGTCCCTCGGCGACGACAGCGCCACGCTGCGCCGGCTCACGCTGGAGAACCGGGACGGCGTCGTCCGCGCGCTCCGGGCACAGGAGCGCGACCGGCAGCCATGAGGGCCGCCCCGCGGCGCTCCCGCGATGGGGCCGGTCGGGTTCAGCCCAGCAGCGCGAGGGCCATGATCGGGGG
>JAJYEB010000178.1 GCA_021790375.1 Chloroflexota bacterium
CGAGATCAGCGCCAGCGATGCGGCACCGAGCGCGCCCAGGAGCAGAAGGATGGTTCCGTTGGGGCCACCGCCCTGGCCAGGCAGGCTGGTCGTGGGCGGCAGCGAGGGAGTACCCGTGGCACCCGCGACCGCACCGGTCGGCTTGGGTGTCGGCGTCGGCGGTGTGTACGTCCGGGTGTTGGTCACGGTGATGGTCGCGGTTTGATTGGCCGCAATGCTCACCGAAGTTGCCGAGTAGCTCGGGCTGTTCACCCAACTCGCGTTCGCACCGGCATCGGGCAGCGTGCCCTCAGTCACGGAGCAGGTGGTATTGGGAGCGTAGGGCCCGAACGCGTTCGACGTGACAGTCTTGCCGTTGGCACCGATCGTAAGGCTGACGCTCTGACTCGTCCCGCCGCACGTGACGGTAAAGTTGTACGTCCCGCCGGTCCAGTTCGTCAGATCACCAGCCAGCAACTTGCTGACTGTGAACGAGTCCGGGCGTGCCCCGGAGAGGATGAAAACCTGGGCTTGTCCATCGATGGGTGCTCCCCCCGGGTTCCCCGGGATAGATGCGGCCGCCGGATAGTCGGCGGGCGGCGCCCCTGACGCGCCAGCCACGGAATGATGGTCCTAGGCCCGTACCGCATCTAGTACCTTCGGCGGTTGCAGAGCCCTCTCAGGCGCGCAAACGGGGCCAGCTGTCACCAAATCGGCCGAATTCCGGTGACTGCCGTCACCGAGGGTCCTGCCTCCGACCCCGGACGAAGCGGCCTGGCAGTTCCGCCGACGGTCATGACCCGACCGGTGTCGGGGCCCGGTACGAGGGTCCCAGGGGTCCGGCGACAGGCGCGTGCCGGCCCCTTGCCGGCGGGACAGGCGGCCCGTGCGACGAACCTCCCGGCGGGCGCATCATCCCCCGGTGCTGGTCCGCTACCTGCGCTCGCTGACCGGGTTCGAGCGCGACGCCCGACTGTTCCTGTTCGTCACCCTGGCCTCCGGCTCGGCCGTGAGCCTGTGGTGGATCGACTTCAACCTGTACCTGCGCAGCCTGGGCATCGACCCCGCGCTGATCGGGCTGATCGCGACGGCGGGGTCGGCGGCGTCGCTGGTGGTCGCGTTCCCCGCCAGCATCCTGTCGGACCGGATCGGGCGGCGGCTGGCGCTGCTGGGCGGTGCGGCACTGATGACCGCGGCGTTCGCGGGGCTGCTGGTCACCAGCGCGCTCCCGGCACTCTTCCTGCTGGCCGCGGCGTTCTCGGCGGGGAGCGGGGCGATGAGCGTGGTGGCGCAGCCGTTCCTGGCCGAGCACTCGCGGGCGGAGGAACGCAGCGAGCTGTTCGCCGTGCAGTTCGCGATCGGGAGCGGCACCAACGTGGCGGCCGCGCTGGTCGGGGGGGTTGTGGCGCAGCTGGTCGCGCAGGTCGGGGGCTTCGACCCGCAGGGGCCGGAGGCGTACCGGGTGCTGATCGCGCTGATGGCGGGGATGGGCCTGCTCGCGGTGGTCCTGCTCACCTGGCTCCGCGACGATCGACCGGGACGGCGGACGGGAGGCGATCAGGCGGGCGCGGTCGGGTCGGGTGGGTCGGGTACGTCGGGTGCGGGCGGGTCGGGTGAGTCGGACCGATCGGCAGGGGTCGGATCGGGCGATACCCGGGGCGTCGGATCGGGCGATTCCCGGGCCGGCGGATCGGGCGTCCCCCGGGCCGGCGGATCGAGTGGTCCGGTCGTCGGTCGCCCTCGCATCACCCGTCGCACCGTCGGCCTCTCCGCGCTCCTCCGCGACGGCATCCGCGTGTCCGACCGGCGTGATTTCGCGCGGCTCCTGCTGCCGGGCTTCCTGATCTCGCTGGGCGCGGGGCAGGTGATCCCGTTCCTCAACGTGTTCATCCAGGGTCGATTCCACCTGGAACTGGCGTCGCTCAACGCGCTCTTCGCGATCACCGGCCTCGGCACGCTGATCGCCACGCTCATCCAGCCCGCGCTCGCCCGCCGGTGGGGCAAGATCGGGTCGGTGGTGCTGGTGCAGGCGACGAGCATCCCGTTCATCGTGGTGCTCGGCTTCTCGCCGATCTTCTGGACGGTCGCGATCGCGATGGCGGTCCGCAACTCGCTGATGAACGCGGGCAACCCGATCTTCGGGGCGTTCGCGATGGAACGCGTGCGGCCCGAGGAACGGGCGACGTTCTCGGCGGCAAGCTCGCTGCTGTGGGCGCTGGGCTGGGTGATCGCGGGGCCGTGGTACAGCCTGCTGCAGGCGACGCTCGGTTTCAGCGCGGGCTACGCGGTGAATTTCGGCACGATCATCGTGCTGTACACGGTCGGGACGGTGCTCTACTGGGCGTGGTTCGGGCAGGACGAGCGGGATGCGCGGCGGCGACGCCCGGGTCCGAGGGCGGAGACCGAGCATCCCGCGCGCCAGCCGGCGGCGTGAGGTGGCCGTTGTGTCGAGGGGCGGCGCGAGCAGTCCCGGGCGTGGCTCGTTCCTGACCAATGCACGTCCCGTGCACGCGAGACGGAGGGTGGCGCCGCTGCGGCGGGCTGCTCCCTGCCGCAGGCGATGAGGACGCCCGGCGCTGAGCACGAGCCGGGGCCCGTCCGGGGTGCCGCGCTCGGCGGGTGCTGGAACGGCGGGGCCGAACGATCGTCCGGCGCTCGCTCGGCGTGCGTTGGTCAAGATCGACGGTGCTGGGTGTGACGGTGCTGGGTCTGACCGTGTGCTGGGTGTGACTGTGCTGGGCGTGACCGTGCTGGGCGTGACCGTGCTGAGCCGGCCACCCACAGGGGGCCCCGAGCATCAGAGCCGATTGCAGGGGTTGCAGCCACCGACGCGGTCGACGGCCTACCATTCGGGTACGCGACCGGCCGCTGCGTCGGCAGCGCGCCCGATTGTGACGGCGCGGACGATCGCGGTCCTGACACCGGACGCAACGACCGAGGGCCCTGACCACTCCGGAGGAGATCGTGACCGACCGCGACCGGCACCCGCACGATCCTGCCCCATCGCTGCGCACACTCGTGCGCGAGGCGGTCGAGCGGGCGTGGGTGCGGGCGGTCGAGTCGGACGCGCTCCCCGCGATGCCCGCCGACCAGGCGCCACCCGAGGTCGAGATCACTCGTCCCGACAACCCCGAGCACGGCGACTTCGCCTCCAACCTCGCCCTGAAGCTCGCCCGGCCCCTTCGTCGCAGCCCCCTGGCCATCGCCGGCGCAATCGCGGACGAACTCCGGCGCGACCCGGCTCCCGACAACCCGGTCGGGTCGGTCGAGGTCGCTCCGCCGGGCTTCCTCAACCTGCGTGTTGACCCGGCGGCGGTCCTCCGCGCCGTCGACGCCGCCCTGGCCGCCGGTCCGGCCTTCGGGCGCGTGCCGCCGATGCGCGTCGCGGCCTCCGGCCCGTTGCACGTCCCGGCTTCGGGCCCACGCGCGGCCGCCATGGCCGCCACGGTCCCAGGCCCCGGCACGGCCGCCGAACCGGGCGCGGGCGCCCACGCGCCGGTGCCCGCCACCCCTCCCCGCCCCCCGCACGTCAACGTCGAGTTCGTCTCGGCCAACCCCACCGGGCCGCTGCACATCGGCAACGCCCGCGGCGCCTTCGTCGGGGACCTCCTGTGCCGCGTCCTCGAGGCTGCCGGCCAGCGAGTCACCCGCGAGTACTACTTCAACGACTTCGGCTCCCAGGTCCGTCAGCTCGGCGCCTCAGTCCTTGCTATCCGCGAGGGACGCGAGATCCCCGAAGGAGGCTATCGGGGCGCCTACGTCCACGACCTGGCCGCGGAGCTCCCCGAGGAGATCCTCGCGCGTGCCCTGGAGACCGGCGCCGAAGCCGACGCGTTCGTTGGGCGGTGGGCGTCGGAGCGCGTGCGGCAGGGGATCGAGGCCAGCCTGGCCCACCTCGGCGTGCACTTCGACGTCTGGACCAGCGAAGGCTCCCTCTACAGCGACGGCTGGGTCGACCGGGCGGTCGAGCGACTCCAGGACGGTGGCTGGCTCTACGAGCAGGACGGCGCGCTCTGGTTCCGATCCACCGCCTTCGGGGACGACAAGGACCGGGTGGTGCGCCGCTCCAACGGCGAGTTCACCTACTTCGGGTCGGACATCGGCTACCTGCTCCAGAAGTTCGACCGCGGCTTCGACCACCTGGTCTACGTCTGGGGCGCCGACCACCACGGCACCGTGGCACGCGTGCGGAACGCGGCCCAGGCCCTCGGCTTCGACAAGGCCGCGGTCGAGATGCTGCTGATCGCCTGGGTGCGCTTCGTGCGCGACGGCCAGGAGGTCTCGATGTCCAAGCGTGCCGGCGAGTTCATCACGCTCGACGAGCTGCTCGAGGAAATCGGGGTCGACGCGGCGCGCTGGTTCATCGCCGCGCGCGGGCACACCAGCGGCATCGACTTCGACATCGAGCTGGCCAAGAAGCAGTCGTCGGAGAACCCCGTCTACTACGTGCAGTACGCGCACGCCCGGATCAGCTCGATCCTGCGGAAGGCGGCGGAGGCCGGACTGGCCCCGGCGGAGGCCGGACTGGCGTCGGCGGTCCGACCGGCGGCGGATGGGCTGGCGAGCGCCCTGGGAGACGATGAGATCGCCCTCGGCCTGGCCAAGCTCCTCCTGCGCCTTCCCGAGGTGGTCGAGGACGCGGCGGCACAGCACGAGACGCAGGGCGTGACCGCGTACGCGACCGAGCTGGCGACCGCCTTCCACGCCTTCTACCGGGACCGTCGCGTGGTCGATACGGCCGATCCGGCCACTTCCCGCGCGCGGCTCGCGCTGGTGACGGCGACGCGCATCACGCTCGCGAACACGCTCGCGCTGCTGGGGATCTCGGCGCCGGACTCGATGTAGGCGCGCCGGCGGCGGGGCATCCGC
>JAJYEB010000179.1 GCA_021790375.1 Chloroflexota bacterium
CGGCGCGCCCTTCTCGGCGGCGACGCGCTCCTCCACCTCGATGCCGGGCACCTGCACCAGCATGGCGACCTGCGAGAAGTCCGGGCGGAAGCGGGCCGCCTCGGCACCCGGGTCCGCATCGGGATCGAGCAGGCTCAGCGCGAAGATCCGGTCGTGGTCGGGGGGCAGCTCGCCCTTCACCTCGTGCCCCGCCGTGGCCGCCGCCACACGGTCGAACTCGCCGAACAGCCGAGGGATGGTGTCCCCGGCCGGGTCGAAGTCGATGGCGTGGCCGGGCCGGTAGCGCAGGAACAGGAACCGCAGCAGCTCCGGCGGCAGCACCTCGGCCATGGTGTGCGCCGCCGCGCCCCGGCCCTTGCTGGTGCTCATCTTGCGGCCGCCGATGTTGAGGAACTCGTAGGGCAGGTTGATGGGGGGCTCGCGCTCGAAGATCTCCCGGGCGATCGCGTCCGAACGGTCGCGCGAACCGCCCGCGGTGGCGAGGTCCTTGCCGTTGGGCTCGATGGTGACCCCGAAGATGCTCCACTGTGCCGCCCATTCCAGGTTCCAGGGCAGCTTGGCCCGCCCCCCGAACGGCTCCACCCAGCCCGAGTGGCCACAGCCGGTGGCCCAGGCCACGAGGTCCGGGCGACACTCGTAGAACACGCGCTGCCCGTCCCAGTCGGTGACGATCGTGGTGCCCACCCTGCCGCACTGCTCGCAGACGACGCTGGCCGGATGCCAGTCCGCGGGGTGCTGCACGTTGGCGACGCGCCGGTAGATCTCCCGCACGCGGTCCGCCCGGTCCAGCGCCAGCCGCACGTACGGGTCGACCGCCCCCGTCGGGTAGACCTCGCTCATCCAGTAGGTCTCGGGGTGGATCCCGAGGCCGGCGAACGTCGCCAGGAACAGCCCGGCGAAGTGACGGGCGTAGCTGGGGGCGCTGCTCCCCTCCGGGGCTGGCACGCGCGCCAGCGGCATCCCCATGTACCGTTCCACGGCGTCCGGCGTGAGCAGCGCCTGGGCGTCCATGGGGTCCATGTCGTCCACGCCGTACAGCAGCCGCGCCTCGAGCCCGCGCTCCCGGAGCGCGCGCCAGATGGCGTCCAGGACCACCGGACCGCGCAGGCTCCCGACGTGGACGGTCCCGGACGGCGTCTTTGAATCATTGACGACCTGCGGGCCGCTCAGGCGCGCGACGAGCTCATCGGCCCAGTACACCGTTCCCTCCGGCGGTCGGTCGCGGCGTCAGCCGATGCGCACGATCGTGTAGGTGAAGTCCCCGCTCGGGACGTGGACCACGACCTTGTCGCCCTTCCGGTGCCCGAGGAGCGCCCGCCCGACCGGCGACTCGTTGGAGATCCGGCCCGCGCCGGGATCGGCCTCGGCGGACCCCACGATGTGGAAGGTCTCCTTACCGTCGGGAGAGTCGACCATCACGGTCGAGCCGATCTGGACGTGGTCGGACGAGTGGTGCTCGTCGATGAGGACCGCGTTCCGGATGAGCGACTCCAGCGTCTGGATGCGCCCCTCGACGAAGGCCTGTTCGTTCTTGGCGTCCTCGTACTCGGCGTTCTCGGCCAGGTCCCCGTGCTCCTTGGCGTCGTGGATGCGGGCCGCGACCTCCGCGCGACGGACGTTGACCAGCTGGTCGAGCTCGGCTCGCAGCTTCTCGAGCCCATCGTGGGTGAGGTAACCGGGCTTGTTGTTCACGAACCGCTCCCGTGGGATGACAGGCTGCAAGAGAAAGAACCCCCGGCGCGCACGAGCGTCGCGCGTCAGGAGTTCGACCAGCCGCGGATTCTAGGGCGCGTCCACCGCTGGTGTCAAAACGGATATGACGGCGGGTCCGGCCCGCGGCCGGTCTGGTCGAGCAGCCGGGCCAGGCGCTTGCGGACCCGGTGCAGGGAGCTGCGGTCGGAGAAGGCGATGAACAGGGTGTCGTCCCCGGCGACCGACCCGGCGACCTCGGGCCAGTGGGTCCGGTCGAGCGCGGACGCGATCGCGTGCGCGCTGCCCGGGAGCGTCCTGATCACCAGCAGGAGGCCCGCCTCTCGCACGTCGACGGGCAGGTTCCGGAGCAAGCCCGCCAGCCGGTCCTCGGCGCTGGGCTCCGTCTCCGCGAGGCGGGGCGGCGGCGCGTACACGTAGGAACCGCCGCGGTGCACCTTGATCAGCCCCAGCTCGGCCACGTCGCGGCTGATCGTCGCCTGGGTGGCCCGGAAGCCGCGCTCGCGGAGCGCGGCCGCGAGCTCCTGCTGCGTCCGCACGTTCCGCCGGGCCAGCAGGTCGCGGATCGCGCCGTGGCGCAGCTGCTTCATCACCTCCATCGCGGTGCCGCCGTCATCGTGGCGCCGTCAGCGCGCCAGGACGAAGACCACCACCAGGGCGGCCAGGACGAGCCGCTCGGCGATGAAGGGGGCGGTGGTCCTCCGCCGCAGATAGTCCAGCAGGAAAGCGATCGCCAGCAGCCCGGCCACGGCGGCCCCCAGCATCCCCACCCCGAGGGCCGGCACGTCCGCCGACGGAAGGCCGGACTGCAGCAGCTCTCGGGCCTTCCACGCCGCCGCGCCCGCGATGATCGGCGTGCCCATGAGGAACGAGAAGCGCGCGGCGGCCTCGCGGGTGAGCCCCGTGTACAGGCCCGCGGCGATGGTCATGCCCGAGCGGCTGAAGCCCGGGAACAGCGCGAACGCCTGGGCGACCCCGAGCACGATCGCGTCCCGGAAGTTCACGTTGTCGAGGCCCCGCTGCAGGAACGCCAGCTGCTCCGCGAGCCACAGGATCGCCGCCCCGAGGACCAGGAACACCGCGACCAGGATGATGTGCTCGCGGAAGAACGTGTCGAAGAAGCTCTCCAGCGCGACGCCGAGGAGGGCCCCCGGGATCATGGTCACCAGGAGGAGCCAGGCCAGCCGGCGGTCCGGATCGGCACCGACCCGCCGCTCGCGGATGGATCCGATCCAGGCCGCCAGGAGCCGCAGCAGGTCGCGCCAGAAGTAGATCAGCAGCGCGGCCAGGGTGCCGGCGTGGAGCATCACGTCGAAGGCCGCGCTGTTGAGGAAGGGGTCCTTCCAGCCGAGGAACTCCGGCACCACGATCAGGTGGGCGGACGAGGAGACGGGCAGGAACTCGGTGAGCCCCTGCAGGATCCCGATCACGAGCGCCTGGAGCACGAGCGGCATGAGGCTCCCCCGGCGAAGCGGCGGGGCGGCCGCGGAACCGCGACCGCCCCGGGACGGCGGCTAGCGGATGAACAGCGGCGCGAAGACCAGGGTGAGCGTGGCGAGCAGCTTGACCAGCACGTGCAGCGAGGGGCCGGCGGTGTCCTTGAACGGATCGCCGACCGTGTCGCCGACCACGGCCGCGGCGTGCGCGGCGGTCTTCTTGCCGAGCACGTTGCCGTCCGCGTCGGTCAAGTGCCCGGACTCGATGAACTTCTTGGCGTTGTCCCACGCGCCGCCGCCGTTGTTGAGGACGGAGGCGAGCAGCACGCCGGCGATGGTGCCCACCATCAGCAGTCCGGCCGCCGCCTGGTAGCCCAGGAGCAGGCCCACGATGATGGGCGTCGCGACCGCCACGGCGCCCGGGGCCACCATCTCGCGGAGCGCGGCCCGCGTGGTGATGTCCACCACCCGCGCGTAGTCCGGGCGCTGGGTGTAGTCCATGATGCCCGGCATCTCGCGGAACTGGCGCCGGACCTCGACGATGATCGACTGGGCCGTGGTGCCCACCGCGCGGATGGCCAGCGAGCTGAAGAAGTAGACCAGCATGGCCGCGATCAGGGCGGCCACGAACACGCCGATGTTGGACAGGTCCACCGACGTCATGAGCTGGACGCCCTGCTTGCCGGCCGCGATCTGCCGCGACAGGATCAGGTTGATCTTGTCGATGTAGGCGCTGAAGAGCAGGAACGCGGCCAGGGAGGCCGACGCGATCGCGTAGCCCTTGGTGAGCGCCTTGGTGGTGTTGCCCACCGCGTCGAGGCGGTCGGTGATCTCGCGGGCGCCGGCCTCGCTGCGCGAGAACTCCGCGATGCCGCCCGCGTTGTCGGTGATGGGTCCGAAGGTGTCCATGGCAAGCACGTAGGCGCAGGTCATGAGCATGCCCATGGTCGCGACCGCGGTCCCGAAGATGCCGCCGATGTTCTGGCCCTGGGCGTTCAGCAGGTTGGCCTGCGAGCCCAGCCAGTGGCTCAGGAGCAGCGCGATCCCGATGACGATGGCGGTGGCGAAGGTGGTCTCGAAGCCCACGGCCACGCCGGCGATGATGTTGGTGGCCGGGCCGGTCTTGGAGGCCTCGGCGATCTCCTTGACGGGGCGGAACGAGCCGGCCGTGTAGTACTGCGTGATGTAGACGAAGGCGATGCTGGTCGCCAGGCCGACCAGGCCGGCACCGAAGAACCACACCCAGGTGGGGATCCCGGATGCGCCGGTCTGGCTGCCGGTCTGCATCATCACGTTGGTGACGATCAGCATGCCCACCACGCTCAGGCCGGTGGTGAGCCAGTAGCCGCGGTTGAGGATGTTCATGGGGTCCTCGTCCTCGCGGCCGTTCAGCGTGTACAGCGCGACGATGGTGGCGAGGAGCCCGAAGGCGCGCACCACGAGCGGGAAGAAGATCCACGATTCCGGGCTGGGCCAGCCGGCGCTCACCGCGACGTTGTAGATGCCGACCGAGAGGATCATGGCCCCGATGTTCTCGACCGCGGTCGACTCGAACAGGTCGGCGCCGCGGCCGGCGCAGTCGCCCACGTTGTCGCCCACCAGGTCCGCGATCACGCCGGCGTTGCGCGGGTCGTCCTCGGGGATGCCGGCCTCCACCTTGCCC
>JAJYEB010000180.1 GCA_021790375.1 Chloroflexota bacterium
CGCTGATGGACCTGGCCCGTCCCGGCGCGATCTTCCTGCACTGTCTCCCCGCCCACCGCGGCGAGGAGGTGGACGAGGCGGTCCTCGAGGGGGCGCGTTCACGGGTGTGGGACGAGGCCGAGAACCGCATGTGGACCGAGCAGGCCGCGCTCTACGCGCTGATCACGGGCGACTGGCGCGGCGACCTGGCGAGGTAGGCGGATGAGCCTGCCGCTCACCCGCGCGACGCCACGACCCGCCTCCTGCGAGCCGGCCCGGATCCCGGGCCGCTCTGTCATCGCCCTCGGGGGGAACGCGCTGATCCACCGCGGCGAGCGTGGCGAGTTCGCCGACCAGCTTCGCAACCTGGAGCATGCTGCCGCCGCGATCGTCGCGCTCTCCGAGGTCACGTCCCAGATCGTGCTCACGCACGGAAACGGACCGCAGGTCGGGTTCCTGGCCCTGCAGGCCGCTGCCGCCGAGCGCGACGTGCCGGTCCCCCCGCTGGACGTGCTCGGCGCGGAATCGCAGGGCCAGATCGGGTACCTGCTGAGCCAGGCGCTCCGCAACGCCTTCCACGCCCGGGCCGTCCCACGCGATGTGGCGGTGGTCCTGACGCAGACCGTGGTCGACGCGGACGATCCGGCCTTCCAGCACCCGACCAAGCCGGTCGGGCCGGTCTACGAAGAGGCCGAGGCGCACCGCCTGGCGGCCGAACGGGGCTGGACCGTGGCGCGCGACGGCCGCCACTGGCGGCGCGTGGTGCCGTCTCCGCGCCCGCGACGGCTGGTGGAGGCCGCGGTCATCCGCCGGCTCATGCAGGCCAACGCGCTGGTCATCGCCTCCGGCGGCGGCGGGGTCCCCGTGGTGGAGGACGGCGAGGGGCGGCTGCACGGGATCGAGGCGGTGATCGACAAGGACCTCGCCGCGGTCATCGTCGCGGAGGAGGTGCGCGCCGAGTCGCTCATCCTGCTGACCGACGTCGACGCCGTCTACCGGGGGTGGGGCACGCCCGGCCAGGAGAAGATCGAGCGCCTGCAGGCGGGCGACGCGGAGGAGCTGCGCCGGGCCGGTGCGTTCGGCAGCGGCTCCATGGAGCCCAAGGTCCGGGCGTGCGTCGAGTTCGTGCGGGCGGGCGGGCGCTGGGCGGCGGTCGGTGCTCTGGACCGAGCCCAGGAGGTGTTCGAGGGGCGGAGCGGGACCAGGATCGTCAACGACGAGGCATGATCCGCCGGGGCGGCCGGGCGGCCGGGCGGCCGCTCACTCCTCCTCGGACCGCGCCTCCGTGCCGTTCTCCGCGTCCAGGAACGGGAGGATGACGCGCTCCTCCTGCTCGAAGTGGGCGCTCATCAGCGCGTGGAGACCGTAGAGGCGCGCGCGCAGGTCGACCAGCTGGCGATGCGTGGGCTCGCGGCGCAGGGCCAGCCAGTCCGCCTCGAGGCGCTCGACCGACTGGCGGATCTGCTGGTGCTGCAGGCGCAGCAGCCGGGTCGCCCACGGCGTCGCCGCCAGGCGATCCATCTCAGGGAAGCAGAAGTTGTCCTCCCAGTCGAGGTGCGGGAGAAGGGTCTTCTCGATGGAATCCAGGAGGCTCCGCAGCGCGCTCGCGAGATCGCGGGCCGCGAGATTGCCGGCCATCTCGGCCGTCGCCTCGATCCTGCCGACGACGTGCTCGATCTCCCGGTGCTCGTGGCTCAGGATCCGGCGTTCGACCGCGACCCCCTGGCGCGGTGATGTGGTCATGGCCGCCTCCCTGGGACGCCTCTGCTCGTCCGGTGTCGAGTCTCCGGGGAGGGGGGTACCGCGTGACAGTGCCCTCTGTCATCCTTTGAGGGGCGCGATGCCACGTGCCGCCGGGCAGGGGCCCGTGCCACCTTCATGCGTCTCGGCTCCCGGACGGCATACCCGCGCGCCGGGGGCCACAGCGCACTGTCGGACGTGGCAAGGTTCGTGGTGTCCTTCTTCCGATCGGCAGGGCGGACGGCTGACATGGCGAAGATTGAGCGTGGATACGGTCGAGCACGGAGGCACGGCCCCGTCCCAGGCGAGGGTGTCCTTCCCCCGCCGGCCCGAGGCGCTCGGTGGGCCCGGGGCGCTCGGTGGGCCCGGGGCGTTCGGTGACCGGCGGCGAGGGCGACCTGCTCGTGATCGGCATCGGCAACGTCCTGCTGCGCGACGACGGGGCCGGGGTGCGTGCCGCCGAGCTCGCCGGCCAGGCGCAGGCCGGCCGGCCGGCCGCATTCCCGCCCGGCACGCAGGTCGTCGACGGAGGGACGCTCGGCCTGGAGCTCCTGCCCATGGTCGAGGATGCCCGTGCCGTGGTGCTGATCGACGCCGTCGACCTCCGCGGGCAGCCGGGTGACGTGGCCGTGCTTCGCGGAGACGCGCTTCAGGGCACCCTCTACCAGCACGTCTCGCCCCACCAGGTGGGGGTCGGTGACCTGCTCGCGGCAGGCCGGCTCACGGGCCGGCTTCCCGGCCAGGTCGCCCTGGTCGGCATCCAGCCCGGCGACATCTCGGTCGGCCTGGACCTCACCGACGCGGTGCAGGCCGCCGTTGAACGGGCGGCCGCGCTCGCTGAGTCGGTCGCCTGGGAGCTGGAGCGGGCGCTGCACGCCGGGGACGTCCCCGCGGCCACCAGCGCGGACCACGACGGCGACGCGCCGGCGGCGGGGGCCGGCTGATGCACGAGGCAGGGATCGCGCGGAGCATCGCCAGGGCGTTGCGCGAACAGACGCTCGACGGGCGCCGCGTGGTGCTGCACGTTCGCGGTGGCAACCACGCGCCCGAGGCGTTCGACTCGTCGCTGCTGTTCCATCTCCAGCTCGAGGCCCCGGAACTCGACCCCGCGGCACTCGAGATCGTCCACGACGCCGCGGCACGCCTGTGCGTCGGGTGCGGTCGGGAGTTCCCCGCGGCGCGTCCCGACGAGCCGTGTCCCCACTGCGGCGGCTCGAGCCTCCCCCTGCTGGACCACGAGCAGGTCGAGATCGAGCTGGCGGGCTGACCGCGGTGGTCGGCGTGCGCGAGGAGGCCCGTGCCGGGCGCCTGCTCCTGGTGACCGGGATCGTGCAGGCGGTGGGGTTCCGTCCGTTCGTGTACCGGCTGGCGGGAGAGCTGGCGCTCGACGGGCGTGTGCGCAACGTCGCCGGCCGGGTCGAGATCGAGGTGTCCGGACCGTCGTCGCGGCTGGATGCCTTTGCCCGCCGCCTGCGCGCGGATGCCCCGCCCAGGGCGCGCGTGGAGACCGTGACGGAGCGCGCGCTCGACGCCGCGCGCATGCCGGCGCCGGGAAGCGGGTTCGAGATCCTCGAGAGCGTGGCGGCGGCCTCCGCCGAGCGGCTCTTCCCGCCCGATATCGCGACCTGCGACGACTGCCTCCGCGAGCTCTTCGACCCGGCGGATCGACGGTATCGCTACCCGTTCACCAACTGCACCAACTGCGGCCCGCGCGCCACGATCATCGAGGACCTCCCGTACGACCGGCCCCGGACCTCCATGCGCGACTTCCCGCTGTGCCCGGCCTGCGAGGCCGAGTACCGCGATCCCGCGAACCGGCGCTTTCACGCGGAGCCCGTCGCATGCCCCGAGTGCGGGCCGCAGCTGTCGTACCGGCGTCCGGGGGACGCGGCGCCGCGTGCCTCCCGGGAGGACGCGCTGGCCGCGGCGATCGCGGACCTGGCGGCGGGCCGGATCGTGGCCGTCAAGGGGCTGGGCGGCTATCACCTCGCGTGCGACGCAACGGACCAGGCGGCGGTCGATCGGCTGCGGGACCGCAAGCGCCGGTGGGCCAAGCCGTTCGCGGTGATGGTCCGGGACCTGGACGCCGCCGGCGAGCTGGCCGTGATCACCGAGGACGAGGCCGAGCTGCTGACCTCGCCGGCACGGCCGATCGTGCTCGTGGAGTGCGGGCCGGGGCCGGCGGACGATGCGCTGCCCGGCGATCCGGCAGCTCTTCCCGATGGGCACGGGCTCCCGGGAAGCCGCGCGGGCCTCGCGCCGGCCGTGGTCAACGGCGACCGCCGGGTGGGCCTGTTCCTGCCCTACACGCCGCTCCATCACCTGCTCATGGACGGCTTCCGCCGGCCGATCGTCCTCACCAGCGGCAACCTCTCCGACGAGCCGCTCGCGACCGACGACGACGAGGCGCTGGAGCGGCTGGGCGGGATCGCCGACGCGTTCCTGCAGCACGACCGGCGGATCCGGGCCCGCTACGACGACTCGGTCACCCGCGTCGTTGCCGGGCGCGAGTCGATCGTCCGGCGTGGTCGCGGGTACGCGCCAGACCCGCTCGACCTGCCGCTCGCAGTGCCCGAGCCGCTGCTCGCGGTCGGCGCCGAGCTCAAGCACACCTTCACGCTGGCGGCGGGGGAGCGGGCATACGTCGCGCCGCACACCGGCGACCTGGAGGACATGCGCACCTTCCGCGCGTTCGAGGGAAACCTCGCGCATCTCGAGCGGCTGCTCGCGCTGGAACCGGGGATGGTCGCCCACGACCTCCACCCCGCGTACCTTTCCACCCAGTACGCCGCCCGGCACTTCAGCGCCGACCGGCGGGTCGGCGTCCAGCACCACCACGCGCACGTCGCCTCGTGCGCTGCCGAAGCCGGCATCACGTCGCCCGTCATCGGGATCGCCTACGACGGCCTCGGGATGGGGGATGACGGCACGTTCTGGGGCGGCGAGCTGCTGATCGCCGACCTGCGCGGCTACCGGCGCTTCGCCCGGTTCGCCCTGGCGCCGATGCCGGGGGGCGCGATGGCCGTGAAGAAGCCGTACCGGATGGCACTCGGCTACCTGTTCGGGCTGGAGGACGATGGCGGCGCCAT
>JAJYEB010000181.1 GCA_021790375.1 Chloroflexota bacterium
GCCGCGACGGGCCAGCCGTGGCCCAGCGGCACGGACAGCCCGACCTCGGCACCGTGCTCGAGGCCGGTCAGCATCGTGCTCGTCGGCCCGACGGCCCGCACGGTCAGCTCCATGCCGGTGGGCAGACGCCGGGAGATCGAGATGGGGACCGACCCGACCGCCGGAACCGACACCATCACGAACTCGCCTCTGGACTGCTCCCAGTCCAGGCCGGTATCGGTGGAGAGGGCCAGGGTGACGGTGTCGTGGGTCTCGCGCCGGACGGATTCCACGCGGAAGACGCTCGTCCTGGGCGCGCGGGCCTCTGCCGCGTGCCCGTCACCGGCGATGACCTCGGGCGGCGGGGCGATCCGGTCGAGCTCCTCGCGCACGTCGATGCCGACCGGGCACCAGGTGATGCAGCGCCCGCACCCCACGCAGCCCGACGTGCCGAACTGGTCGATCCAGGTCGCGAACTTATGGGTGAGCCACTGCCGGTAGCGGTCCTGGACGCGGGGCCGGAAGTTGCCGCCCAGCGCGACGGCGGAGAAGCCCTTGGTGAAGCAGAAGTCCCATCGCCGCTCGGTCGTGGCGGTGTGGCCGTCCAGGTCGGAGCGCTGGCTGACGCTCGTGCAGAAGCAGGTCGGGCATGCGGCCGTGCAGTTCGTGCAGGCGAGGCAGCGCTCGGCGATCTCGGCCCAGTGCGGGCTGTCCAGCTTCGCGAGGAGACGATCGTGGAGTCCGGCCGTGACCACCGGGTCGCCGATGCGCTCGCGCGCCGCGGCCAGCTGGTCGGCGCCGGCCATGACCTGGTCGGCGGTGGTCTCCTCCAGGGCGAGGCGCCCGACGATGGCCGCCCCCGCCTCGGACCCGGCTGTCACGATGAACCCGTCGTCCAGCTCGACCAGCGAGACGTCGTGGCCGCCCCGGATGCCCGGGCCGGTTCCCATGGATGTGCAGAAGCAGGTGCCCCCGGGCTCGGCGCACTGGACCGCGATCACCAGCGCCTGTGCCCGGCGCCGTCGATAGTCCTCGTCGGTGTAGGGACCACCGAGGAAGACGCGATCCTCGATGCCCAGCGCGGCGATCTCGCACGCACGGACGCCGAGGAACGCGAGGCTCGGGATCTCCTTCCTGGCCGGCCCGAAGGACACGTGCCCGTGCTCGTCGCGGTGGGACTCGGCGAGGGTGAGGGTGGGCGGAAACACGAAGCGCTTCCAGGACGTCGGCCCGACCGCGTACGCGAAGTACCGCTCGTCGGCGTGATCGACCAGCCGGAACCGGCCCGGCGCCTGTTCCGAGCCGACGCCGCGGGGCAGATCCGCCACGGAGCGGACCTCGCCGTACACGATGGCGCCGTCGGCCACGGTGGGTCCGATCACGGTGCGCCCGTCTTCGGCGAGCAGGTCGATGAGCTGCTGGAACCCGGCGCGCGGCAGGAAGCCGGTGGCGCCTGTCGTGTCGGTTGTCACGGCGATCCTGGCTACCTCGCGAACAGGTCGAGCATCTGGAGCCGGGTGGCATTGAGCCGCCGCGCCAGTGCCTGCAGCACCCGCGGGTAGAGCACCGCGGCCAGGTCGTGGTCGGCCGAGAGCGCCGCTCGGAGACCCGGCCCATCCATGGCGAGGACGTCGACCGGCTGGAGCGCGACCACCGTCGACGTGGACCGGTACGGGGGGACCAGCGCGGACTGCCCGAAGATGTCGCCGGGCTCCACGGTCAGGATCGTGATCCAGCCCTGTTCGGGGACCAGCGTCCGCAGCGAGACGCGCCCGCTGAGCACGATGCCGAGCTCGTTGGCCAGCTGCCCCTCCGTGAGGAGGGTGGTGCCGGCGGGCGCCTGGTAGCGCCGGGAGAGCGCCGCAAGGCGCACCTGGGTCTCGGGGGGAAGGTTCGCGCCGAACCAGGTGGCGTTCAGGAGCGCCACGAACTCGGCGTCGTGTTCGGTCCGAGGCGTGGAGCTCTCCGTCTGGGGCATCGAGTGTCCTCCGCTGGAGCAGACGGGACGCGCCGCTGCATGCCCATGGGACCATTTCCCCGGCCTGTCGGGACAGGGCCTGCGGTCACGCGAACGCGGTCCGTCCGTCCCGGGGTCCCGGCCCCCCGGCCGTGACCGGCGAGTGCCGACTCGACGCTACGATACCCGGGTGCGAGTCCGTGGCGGGCGCCTTTGGCGCGCGACAACCTATGGCATCGCCGGTGTCCTGGTGGAGAGCGCGTTCACGTCGGCGCGACTGTCGCGCGCGGCGCGGAGCCCGCGCCTGGCGGGTCCGGCCACGGCCTGGATGCTGCCGATCTACGCGCTCGGGCTGCCGCTGTTCGAGCCCGTGCACCTGCGCATCCGGGGCCGGCCCGTGTGGCAGCGGGGCGCCATCTACGCGGCCGGGATCCTGGTGGTCGAAGGCGCCACCGGCTGGTTGCTCAGGCGGGCGACCGGGCGCTGCCCGTGGGATTACTCGGGCCGGACGCGCTGGCAGCTGGACGGGCTCGTGCGCCTCGACTACGCACCGTTCTGGGCCCTGGCCGGTCTCGGGGCAGAGCGACTTCACGACGCGATGACGGTCCCGTGCGCTACAATCGGCGGCCGTGGGCCGGTAGCTCAACGGTAGAGCAGCGGTCTCTTAAACCGCGGGTTGAGAGTTCGAGTCTCTCCCGGCTCACCACCCGGCAGGTCAGTGGACCTGCCGCGGCGCCGCGCGCGTCCGCGCAGCGGCCCCGGCCTTCCTCAGCCCACAGCCTTCTGTACGAGCACGGTGATCCTTGCCTCGACGGCAGGGGTCATCTCCGTCAGCGCGTACACGATCGGCCACAGCGAGCCGTCGTCAAGGTGGGCCTTGTCGCTGAAGCCCAGCGTGGCGTACCTCGTCTTGAACCTCGCGCGCTCCCAGAAGTAGCAGATGAGCTGTCCGGCCCGGTAGTACGCGGGGCTGCCGTACCAGGTTCTCGGCGAGAGCTCCGGCGCGGCGGCCTTGACGATCGCGTGGACTCGCTCGGCCATCGAGCGGTCCGGCTCATCCAGCCGGGCGATCTTGGCGAGGACGTCGGCTTCGCCGTCCGCCTTGTCCTTCTTGCCACCCCTGGCGGGGCGCACGGCCCGACCCCGCTCCCGGCGGTACTCCTCGACCGCCGCGCGCTCTTCGTCGGACAGCACCGGGTCCGACCTGCGCGCGCCAGGGCGCCTCGTCGTCGCCTTCTCGTCGGTCATGGTGTCTCCTCTCTGAAGTGGGTCGATGGTGCCGGGGCGGGGTTCGACAACGGTTGAGACGAAACGGAGAGCCCGCGCGTGACAGCTTGTCAATCCGGCCCGCGGCGAACCGGGCGCTCGTCGAGGTGGTGGAGCTTCTCAGGGGTGCTGATCGCCCGCACGGCGATGATCTGCCCTGGAAGGGACGGTAGCACCGCTCACCTGTGACACCAGCGGCGGCACGATGCGCACGCGCGTCGTGACTGCCTCACGTCGACCCGGGGCAGGCATCCACCGATCGGTGGACCCCCCTCCGCCGACGACCCGACGCCTGTCTGACCAAGCGCCCGCTGTGACGCGCACGGTCACGGCGCGACACTCGCGTCATGCGAGGCGCCGGGCAGGATCCCGGCGACGTCGCCCAGGAGGGATCCACCCAGATGAGCCTCTTCACACTCACCCGGTTGACCGGCCGGGGGCCGGCCGACCTGGTCGACCCGGCGTCGCCGCCGACCGCCCTCGAGCCCGTGGCCGTGCGTGCAGGTTCGGCCGTCGCACTGTCCGGCGTGGTCAAGCGCTTCGGCTCCGTCGAAGCGCTGCGCGGCATCGACCTGACGGTGGAGCGCGGCGAGATCGTCGCGATCCTCGGGCCGAACGGCGCGGGCAAGACAACCGCGATCTCGCTGCTTCTCGGCCTTCGCCGGCCCGACGCGGGGACCGTGCGCGTGCTGGGAGGCGACCCGGAGGCCGTCACCACGCGCGCTCGCGTGGGCGCCATGCTCCAGGAGTCCGGCGTGCCGACGATGCTCACCGTCCGCGAGCTTGTCGAGCTCTTCTCGGGCTACTATCCCCGGCCGGGCCCCGCCGCGGAGGTGCTGACTGCGGCCGGCCTCGACGACCTCGCCGACCGCCGCGCGGGCGCGCTCTCGGGTGGTCAGCGCCAGCGGCTCTACTTCGCGCTGTCGCTGGTCGGCAATCCCGAGCTGGTGTTCCTCGACGAGCCGACCACCGGGATGGACGTGGAGAGCCGGCGCCGGTTCTGGGACATCGTCCGGGACCTCGCCGTGCGCGGGACGACGGTCATCTTCGCCACGCACCTGCTCGAGGAGGCCGACGCGCTGGCGACGCGGATCGTGGTCATCGACCACGGGCGCGTGGTCCGCTCGGGCACGCCGGCCGAGATCAAGGCGCTCGCGGGCGGGTCGACCATCCGTGTCCGCACCGACGCCGCCTCGGACGTCGTCGCCACGTGGCCGACCGTCCTTCGCGCGTCACGCGAGGGCTCGCGCCTGGAGATCGTGGCGCGCCGGCCGGAATCCGTGCTGCGCGCCCTGTTCACCGGTCCGTACAGCGTCGACGAGGTCACCGTGCAGGAGCACGCCCTCGAGACGGCATTTCTCGAGCTGACGAAGGAGTCCTGACGTGTCCACCGCATCGCTCGCCATTCCCGCCCTGCGCCCGGCCTCAGGGCCGGTCGCCGTCACACTCAGGCAGATCCGCGCCGAGGTGCGCGGCCACATCCGGGCCCCGGAGTTCGTCGTGCCGGTACTGGTGCTGCCGGTGGTCCTGTACCTGATCTTCGGCGGTCCCCGGGCCACCGAGCCGACGCCGTTCGGCAGCATCGGG
>JAJYEB010000182.1 GCA_021790375.1 Chloroflexota bacterium
CGCCATTTCGTGGCCATGGCGCGGGGGTCCTTCGCGCCGAGCCGGGCGGCACGGGTGCACGTGTCCGTGCTCGCCGGCCTGTGGCTGGTGGCCGCGGCGGCCGGGTACCAGCTCGACCGGCTGGAGCTGAGCTACAGCACCCAGGGCGTCGCAACGGGCGTCAGCTACGCCGACCAGTCGGCACGCTTCCTCGCCTACGACGTGCTCACGGTGGTCGCGGTGCTGGTCGCGATCGTGGTCGTCGTTTCGGCCTTCCAGCGCCGATGGTGGCCCGTGATCGGGGCGATCGGGGCGTGGCTGGTGCTCTGGGTCGCGCTGGCGGGCATCTATCCGGCCGTCATCGAGGCCGTGGTGGTCAAGCCGAACGAGCAGGCCATTGAGCAGCCCTACATCCGGAACAACATCAACATGACGCGCCTGGCGTACGGGCTCGACCAGTGGCAGGAGCAGTCGTACCAGGGTTCCGGCGAGCTCACGCAGGCCGCCATCCAGGCCGACCAGGGGACCTTCGCGAACGCCCGCCTGTGGGACTACCGGCCCCTCGGCTCGACCATCGACCAGCTCCAGACCGTGCGCCAGTACTACGAGTTCGTCGACGTGGACGCCGACCGGTACGAGATCAACGGCCAGCAGCGGCAGGTCTGGATCTCCGCCCGCGAGATCGCGCCCGAGAACATCCCGAACGGGCAGTCGTGGGTCAACCAGCACATCACCTACACGCACGGGATCGGGGCCGTCATGGCGCCGGTCAACGAGGTCACCAGCGAGGGGCTGCCCCAGCTCCTGATCAGCAACATCCCGCCCGCCTCGACCGGCGGAGCTCCCACCATCACGCAGCCGCGGATCTACTTCGGCGAGAAGGAGACGGGCTGGGTGGTGGTCGATGCCGCATCCCAGGAGTTCGACTACCCGGTGACCACGGGACCGGGCGGGTCCTCCGCGACCGGCGGCGCCAACCAGGCCTACACCACCTGGCAGGGGACCGACGGGGTCGGGATCGGATCTCCGGTCGCGCGGCTGCTCTTCGCCCTGCGGTTCCGCGACCTGAACCTGCTGATCAGCGACCAGGTGACCGCGAAGAGCCAGCTCCTGTTCAACCGTGCGCTGGCCGACCGCCTGCCGCTCATGGCCCCGTTCCTCCGGTTCGACAAGGATCCGTACCTGGTCATCACCGACCAGGGGCGCCTCGCCTACGTGCAGGACGCGTACACCACCAGCGCCAACTTCCCCAACGCGACTCCCATCGACCAGTCGACGCTCCCGGCCGCCAGTGGCCTGCAGGGAGCGCCGTTCAACTACGTGCGCAACAGCGTGAAGATCGTGATGGACGCCTACACGGGTGCGACCACGATGTACGTCTCGGACCCGTCGGACCCGATCATCCGGGCGTGGGAAGGGGTCTTCCCGGGCATGTTCAAGCAGCTGTCCCAGGCGCCGTCCTGGCTGGACGCGCACCTGCGCTACCCCGAGGACCTGTTCGACGTCCAGACCCGGATGTACGCCACCTACCACGTGACGGATCCGGCCACCTTCTACTACCGGAACGACCTGTGGACGGTCCCGTCCGAGCCGACCAGCAGCCAGCAGCTCGCGCTCGAGGCCTACTACGTCGAGATGCGGATGCCCGGCGCACCCGCGCCCGAATTCCTCCTGCTGCAGCCCATGGTGCCCACCAGCCGCCCGAACATGAGCGCCTGGATCGCGGCCCGCATGGACGGCTCCAACTACGGGAAGGTGGTGGTCTATGCCTTCCCCAAGGACACCTCCATCCTGGGCCCCGCCCAGATCGAGGGTCGCATCGACCAGGATCCGACGATCAGCTCGCAGATCACGTTGTGGAACCAGTCCGGGTCCACCGTGGTGCGCGGCAACCTCATCGTGGTGCCGATCCAGCAGTCGCTGCTGTACCTGGAGCCCATCTACCTGCAGTCGACCAGCATCCAGTTCCCGGAGTTCCAGCGGATCGTGGTCGCGTCGCCGACCAAGGTCGCCTGGGGCGCCACGCTGTCCGACGCGCTGAACGCGCTGCTCGCCGCACCCGGAGCCACCGGCACAGGGTCCGGCGCCTCGCCGGGTGGCTCGCCGGCACCGGGGGCGTCGGTCGCTCCGGGCGCGTCCGCCGCACCGGGAGCATCGGCGCCACCGCCGGCAGCCTCCCCGCCGGCCGGCGCCGGGGCCTCGCCGCCAACCGGTGACGTGAAGGCGCTGGTCGCGTACGCGAACGCGCACTTCGAGGCCGCGCAGGCCGCTCTGCGCGCCGGAGACTTCGCCCTCTACGGCCAGGAGATGAACCTGGTGAAGGCCGCGCTCTCCCAGCTGAGCGTCCTCACGGGGCAGACGCCGGCGCCGTAGCCTGCGCTGCCGCTCCGGCAGGCGGGTCCGGGGGGTCCGCTCCGGAGCCGGCCGTTCGAGCTCCCGCGGCCTGAGACCGGGCTGCTATGCTCGCCCGCGATGGAGTTCCACGTCTCCCGCGAGGCGCGCGATCGCTACGGCTTCGGCGAAGCGCTGTTCTCGCTCGCCGGCAACGTGGTCCTGGCCGACTTCCGCGCCACGCGCACGCTCGTCCGCCAGATGAACGCGGCACGCGACGTGGCCCGGAACCCCGGGCTGGCCGTCCAGCCGGGACAGCTCAACGCGATGGGGCTGATCGACGAGATCCTGCACCACGTCTCGGCCCTGTACCGCCGGCAGCGCGACCCGCAGGCCCTGGAGGCGGCCCTCGCGGCCCTGGATGCGAACCTCGGGGCCGAGGTGGTGGACGCCACCCTGGCGGCGTTCGTCGACCGCTATCCGCCGACCGCCGTGTACCGCGGTGACGTGTCGGCCGGAACCTGGCTCGCCGGTGCCACGGACGGCGTGCCCAACCGCCAGGTCGCGCTCGAGGAGCTCGCCCACCTCTGGCTGGCCAACGTCAACCCTGCCTTCGAGCCGTTCCACGAGCTGTTCGACGATCGCCCGCTGGCGGCCGAGTCGGCGTACGAGCAGGTGATCGAGGCGCTGGCCGCGCACTTCGCGGGGCGGCCGCCGTTCGGGCCCGAGAACCAGCCCCTGGTCTCGATGCTCCGCAGCCCCGCGATCGCCTCGCCGGATTCGCTGTCGGGGCAGCTCCGGTACATCCGCCAGCGCTGGGGCCTGCTGCTCGAGGGGCTGCTGGACGGCCGGCTCGAGTTGAGCCTGGACGTGCTGAGCGAGGAGGAGCGCGCGCTCTGGCTGCGCTTCCACGGCTGGGACGAGGCGGCGGCACTGGCGCGGGGCCAGCGCGTGGGGGTCTACCAGTTCGGCGACCAGGAGCTGGAGCCCGAGCGGTTCAGCATGGACCGCGACTGGATGCCGCGGCTGGTGCTCATCGCGAAGAGCACCTACGTCTGGCTCGACCAGCTGGCACGCGAGTTCCAGCGCGAGGTCAGGCGTCTCGATCAGGTCCCCGACGAGGAGCTGGACCGGCTGGCGCGGTGGGGGTTCACCGGGCTCTGGCTGATCGGGCTCTGGGAGCGCAGCCGGGCCTCGGAGCGGATCAAGCGGCTGCGGGGCAACCCGGACGCCGTGGCGTCGGCGTACTCGCTGCTCGACTACCGGATCGCGGACGACCTGGGCGGGGAGGCGGCCTACGAGAACCTCCGCGAGCGTGCATGGCGGCGGGGGATCCGGCTGGCGAGCGACATGGTCCCGAACCACATGGGGATCGACTCGGCGTGGGTCATGGAGCACCCCGACTGGTTCATCTCCCTCGACGACCCGCCGTACCCCGCCTACTCGTACGGAGGACCGGATCTCTCGCCGGACGGGCGCGTGGGGCTCTGGATCGAGGACCACTACTACGACAACAGCGATGCGGCGGTCGTGTTCCGGCGAGAGGACCGCGCGACCGGCGAGAACCGCTTCCTCTACCACGGCAACGACGGGACCAGCATGCCCTGGAACGACACGGCGCAGCTGGACTACCTCCGGCCCGACGTCCGCGAGGCCGTCATCCGGACCATCCTCGCGGTCGCCCACCGCTTCCCGGTCATTCGCTTCGACGCGGCCATGACCCTGGCCAAGAAGCACTATCAGCGGCTCTGGTACCCGGAGCCCGGCAGCGGCGGGGCCATCCCGTCGCGCGCCGAGCACGGCATGACGCGCGCCGAGTTCGACGAGCGCATGCCGGTGGAGTTCTGGCGCGAGGTGGTGGACCGCGTCGCGGCGGAGGCGCCCGACACGCTGCTGCTGGCCGAGGCGTTCTGGCTGATGGAGGGCTACTTCGTCCGCACCCTGGGCATGCACCGCGTCTACAACAGCGCGTTCATGAACATGCTCCGCGACGAGGAGAACGCGAACTACCGGAGCGTGATCCGCAACACGCTCGAGTTCGACCCGGAGATCCTGAAGCGGTACGTGAACTTCATGAACAACCCGGACGAGCGCACCGCGATCGACCAGTTCGGGACGGGCGACAAGTACTTCGGGATCGCCACGCTGATGGTCACCATGCCGGGGCTGCCGATGTTCGGGCACGGGCAGGTGGAGGGCTATGCCGAGAAGTACGGCATGGAGTTCCGGCGCGCCTACTGGGAGGAGCGGCCCAACGAGTGGCTGGTCGCGCGCCACGAGCACGACCTGTTCCCGCTGCTGCACCGGCGCCACCTCTTCGCCGAGGTGCGCGACTTCCTCCTCTACGACGTGCTCGATCCGGCCGGCCACGTCAACGAGGACGTCTTCGCCTACTCGAACCGCGCGGGCGGCGAGCGCAGCCTGGTCGTGTACCACAACCGCTACGCCGAGGCGCAGGGCTGGATC
>JAJYEB010000183.1 GCA_021790375.1 Chloroflexota bacterium
CGACGCGCTCCGGTCCGGGGGCGGCGGCGTCGCGGACGTCCAGCCCACCCGGCTTCCCGGCCCCGGTGCCGGCGCGCCGGTCGATCGCCTGGTCGCGTCGACCACCGGGGGAAGCGTGCTCGCGGTCACGTCCGGCGGGACCCTGGTCAGCCTCGACACGAGCTCGGGGGCGGTGCTCGGGCGGAGCACCGCCAGCCAGCAGGCCGGGACCGGTCCCGTCACGGGCGTGGTCGCCCTCGATCCCGTCACCGACGTCACGGTCGACCTCACGAAGCCCTACGACCAGGCGAGCCTGGCCGCCCTGGCGACGGCGCTCGGGGTGGCCGGCGGCCCGGCCTTCACGCTCCCCGCGGCGGTCACCAGGGCCCAGGAGGCGGTCGCGTCCGCGGAGGCAGCCGTCCAGCGCTACGCGGGCCTGGCCTCGCGCTCGGCGGCACAGGACCTGGCGCTCAGCGCGGCCCGCAGCGCGCTCACCCGGGCCCAGGCCCAGCTCGCCGCGGCCCGGGCGGACCTCCGGCCGGTGGTCGTGGCCGCATACCTCAGCACCGCGCAGCAGGCGGCGATCGCGGCGCCGCTCCAGGCGATGGGCGACGCCGCGCGACTCGACACGTCACCGGTCTTTGCCGTCGCCGGGGGCACCACGGTCCGGTTCCTGGATGCGGTCACGCTCGACCAGGTGGTGAGCCTCCCGCTCGGCGGGCCGGCCGGCGGCATGGGGTTCGCGAACACGAGCGACATCGGCCAGCCGACCCTGTACGTCGCCTCGGATCGGACGCTGCGACTGGTGCAGCTCCCCGCGGATGCGCCTCCGACACTGGGGTCGCCGGTCCCGATGCCGGGCACGGTCACCAACGTGACCTGGGACGCGGCATCCGACATGATCCACGCCCTGGGCACCGCGCCGGACGGCCACACGCCCACCATCTACGTGGTGGAGCCCCACGGCAACGCCGTGTACGCCAACGCCAACCTGCCCTTCACGCCCGCGGCCTGGGCGTTCGACCAGCAGCCCGACAACCCGGGCGGCGACCGGCAGCAGATCCTCCTGTTCTCATCGACCGGCTCGGTTGCGGCCGTCGATGCCGGCAGCCACGCGTTCGGCTGGCGCCTTCCCGGCGTGATCGCCGGGGCCCTGCTGGCGGCGCTGCTGTACCTGCTGGCGCGGCTGCTCTTCCAGCGCCGCTCGGTCGGGCTCTTCGTGGCCGCCTTCGCCCTGACCGACGGCATGTTCTTCGCCAACTCCCGGATCGGCATGAACGACACCTACTCCGGCCTGTTCATCGTGGCGGCGTACGTGGTGTTCGCGGCGCTCGCGCTCGGCCGGTGGAGGGGTCGGTCTGCCCTGCTCGTCGGCCTGCCGCTGATGGGGATCCTGCTCGGTCTCGCCTGCGCGTCGAAATGGGTGGGCTTCTACGCCATCGGCGGAATCGGGCTGCTCACCCTGCTGCGCAGCGGCCTCGGCCGCACCATCGCCCTCGGCTCCATGGTGGTCCTGACCGGCATCCTGGGCTACTACTCGATCAGTGCCGCTCCGGACGTCACGAACCCGCAGTTGAACGTGACGTTCCTGCTGATGATGATCCTGCTGACGCTGGTGCTGGCAGCGGCGATCACCGTGCGGACGATCCACTGGACCGTCGACGAGCTGCGGTTCGCGGTGTGGGCTCCGCTGGTCCTGGGGATCCTGGCAGGTGCGGCGGGCATCGTGCTGGGCGGCCACCTGCAGGGGTCCCCCCTCTCGCAGAACGTGCTGCTGGCGGCGGGCTTCGCGCTGGTCCTGCTGGCGGCGCTGGCGTACGCGGCACCGATGCTGCTGGCGCGGTACGGGGCGGGTCCGCTGGCGCCGCCCCCGGCGCCCGGCGACGCCCGCACCTTCGTGGAACCCTCCGCCTCGCCGCCGGCGGAGGACTGGCTGGTACCGGGTGCCTCGCGCGGCGGCCCCTGGCTGTGGGCCATCATCTGCATGACCCTGGTCCCGCTGGTCGTCTACGTGATCAGCTACATCCCCTGGGTGGCCCTGGGCAACCAGTTCTGGACGGGATTTCCGGCGGGCAACCACGGGCAGACGCTGTGGGACCTGACCGTCTCGATGTTCAACTACCACAACGACCTGCGGGTGCCGCACCCCGCCTCGTCGCCGTGGTGGGCCTGGCCGTTCGACCTCAAGCCGGTCTGGTGGTACCAGGGGACGCTGGGGAATGGCACGGGCGCATCGATCTACGACGCGGGCAACCTGGTGCTGTTCTGGCTCTCGATCCCGGCCGTGCCCTGGGTGGCCTGGCAGGCCTGGCGGCGGCGCAGCCTCGCGCTCGGGATCGTGGTGCTCGCGGCCGCCAGCCAGTGGCTGCCCTGGGTGTGGGTGGACCGTGCCACGTTCCAGTACCACTTCCTCACCACGCTGCCGTTCTCGTTCCTCGCGCTCGCGTACTTCGTGGCCGAGCTCTGGCACGGGCCGGCCCGCAGGACCTGGGCCCTGGCGCGAGCTTCCGCGGCCATCGCGATCCTGGGTCCGGCCATCCTGTGGCTCGTCAAGGGGCCGCTGTGCGTGTTTGCCGGCACCTCGATCGTCGACCCCGGGTCGCAGGTGTGCGGCGCGGTGGTGAACCCGGTGATCGTGACGCAGCGCGTTGCCGCCGCCGCCATGGTCATCGTGATCGGGCTGGCGGGCACCGCGTGGCTCTGGTGGTCGGCCCGGCGTGCCCGGCTGGATGCCGGCGGCGGTTCGGCGGGGGGCGGCTCGGCGGGCGCCGGCCAACTGCGGGCCTTTCTTCCCGCCGGAGTCGCCCTCGGGATGACGCTCGTGGCGCTCGCGGTTGCCCAGGCCGTGGTGCCGGACGTGATGCTGACGTCGGTGCCGCTCGGGAGCGGGGGACCGCTGGTCGTGGCGGCGGTCGTGGGCCTGGTGCTGTGCGGGCCGGCGTGGCTCGTCCTGCGCGCACGCGACCCGCGCCGGTTCGCGGTCGGGGTGGCGATTGCGGCGGCGCTCTGGTTCGTGGTCTGGTACCCGAACATCGCGGCGCTGCCGCTGCCCGCCTCGTTCGTCAACATGTACCAGGGGCTGCTCCCCACCTGGATCTACGACTTCCAGTTCACCGTGAACATGACCCCGGCGGCGCATCCGAAGCTGCTGACGGCCGGTTCACTGGCGCTGATGGGCGCCGTGGGGATCGGCTCACTGGCGGTGATGTATGCGGCCCGGGCGTGGCGCCTGGAGCTGGCCGTGCGACGGGCTGAACGGGAGGGGGTGCCGGCGGAGGGGCCGGCCGGCATGGGCGGCGTCACGCCGTAGGGTCCCGGGTGGTGCGCCCCATGGCGCGCGGCGTGGCTCGGCCAGGGGCGCGCCCGGCCGAACTCGCGCCCGGCCCGGACCTGTGCGCGCCCGGTCGACTCGCGCGCCGCCGCTACTCGCGGGCTCCGGCGGGCGCCGGCGACCCTGCCGGACGCGGCGGCACCGGGGCGTGGAACCCGGACGGCAGCTGGCCCTGCGCGGCCAGCCGGCGGATGACGAAGCCGTAGTAGTCGTCGACGCGCGCCGCCACGCGATCCCAGCCGAACTCGTGGGACCGCTCTCTCCCGGACTCGCCCATCCTGGTCCGCTCCGCAGGATCATCGAGCAGGCGTGCGATGGCGTCCGCGAGCGCACGGGCGTCACGCGGCGGTACCAGGAGCGCCTGCTCGCCCCGCCGGACCACCCCCTTGTAGCCGTGGATGTCGCTGCACACGATGGGCTTTCCGGCGGCCATCGCCTCCAGCAGCACGATCCCGAAGGACTCGCGGCCGGTGGCAGGCGACACGTAGATGTCGCTGGTGGCGAACCAGCGCGCCTTCTCGTCGTCCCCGACGCGGCCGAGGAGCTCCACGCCGCCCAGCCGGCGGGTCAGCACGTAGCGCCGCGCCTCCCGCTCCTGGGGCCCGTGGCCCACGACCAGCAGCCGGCAGTCGCGGCCCTCCCGTCGCAGCAGCCGGTACGCCTTGAGCAGGTGGAGCAGCCCCTTGCGCTCCTCGAAACGGCCCACGAACAACAGGTTGGGCGTCCCGTCGCGCCATCGCTCGATCGGTCGGGCCGTCGCGAAACGCTCCACCTCGACGCCGTTGGGGATCACCTTGTAGTCCCCCGGGAAGTACTTGTCGATGAAGTAGCGCGCCGCGACGCTGACCGTGATCCGTCCGTGCAGCCGCCTCGCGTAGCTGCCCAGCATGCGCCGCCCGAACTCGTACGCGGGGCTCCATCCGTTGTACGCGTGGAACGTGGCGACGTTGACGCTGGTCGACTCCCGGAGCAGCACCAGCGACAGGAAGGGCACGAACGGCTCGTGGAAGTGGAGCAGGTCGAACTGCTCGTCCGCCAGGACGTTGCGACACTGGGACAGGAAGCGCGGCGAGATGGTCAGGGTCCCCATCGAGCCGTTGGAGGGGACGCTGAAGCCGCGCCCGATCCGGATGATGTCGCCCTCGCTTGCGCGCTGGAGCCCGTGGGTGCTGCTGATGATCCGGACGTCGTGGCCCCGCGCCTTGAGATGCTGGTAGAGGAACCCGACGTGCGCGTTGACACCGCCGGGCAGCGGGTAGATGTACGGGGTCACGAGGCCGATCTTCAAGGGGAGGCCTCCCCCTCGCCGAGCGATGAGTCGTCGTCGGGGTCCGCGGCCCCGAGGAACCGCGGCGGCCGGAGGTGCCCGCCGGGATACCCGAGATTCCGTCCGGTCCCGGTCCGCAGCAGGGCCCCGCGGAGATCATCGCGGATGTCGCGGCTGTACTTGCGCAG
>JAJYEB010000184.1 GCA_021790375.1 Chloroflexota bacterium
GCCCCCGGCGTGCACCGCCCTCACCAGGCGAGCCGCGAGGGGCGAGACCGCCAGCGGCAGAAGCAGCAGGGGCCGCCCTCCCGCCAGGGCCCCGAGCACCGGCACCAGGCACGCACCGGCCACCAGCGCGTCGTACTCCGCCCGGGTCAGCGCGGGGCCGAACAGGACCGCCAGCGTGCGCTTGCCGGCCGCCCGGTCCGAGTCGAGATCGCGGAGGTTGTTCACCACCAGGATCGCCGTCACGAGCGCGCCCACGGGCAGCGCGGCCAGCACGAAGAGGGGCTCCACGCGCCCGGCCTGCAGCCAGGCCGTCCCGACCACCGCCACCAGCCCGAAGAACGCGAACACGAACGGCTCGCCGAGGGCATGGTACCCGTAGGGCCAGGGTCTCCGGTGTAGGCGAGCAGCGCGACGATGGCGGCGGCACCGGTCACCAGGACCGCCGGCCCGCCGATGGCCGCGAGCGCGAGGCCCGCGAGTGCGGCCACCCCCAGCACCACCGCGATCGCCACCTCGAGCTGCCGCCCGGACACGAGCCCCGCGGCCGCCACGCGCAGCGGGCCCACCCGGTCCGGCTGGTCGGCTCCCCGGCGGAAATCGGAGAGATCGTTGGCGAGGTTGGCCGCGGCCTGCAGCAGGACCGCAACCGCAAGGCACAGCACGGCCGCGTCGACCCGGAACGGTGTCGCCACCGCCAGCGCCGCCCCCAGCCCGACCACCACGCCACTGGCCGCAGCGGGCAGGGTGGCGGGTCGGACCGCCTGGAGCCACACCCCTGCCGATGGGCGCTCGCGTGCCGGACCTCGTGGCATCCCGCCACTCTACGACGCCGTCGGGGCCGGCCACCCGCCGCCCCAGCGGTCACGCCGAGCACGGGAAACCGGCACGCACCTGCGCCGCCACGTACGATGCGCGCATGTATGACCTGGTGATCGCGGCCGTGGAGGCCGCCCTCGCTGCCGGCGCCCGGTACGCCGATGCGCGCGTCATGGAGACGCGATCCGAGTGGATGACCGCGCGCAACGGCACGGTGGATTCGCTGGAACGCCGCGAACGGGCCGGCATCGGCGTGCGGGCGCTGATCGGCTCGTCCTGGGGCTTCTTCGCGATACCGGAATTGAGCCCTGCGGCCGCGCGACGGGCGGGCACGCGTGCCGCGGAGGTGGCCCGCGCCTCGGGCCTGGTCTCCGGTCCCGTCCTGGAACTGGCCGCCCAGCCGCCCGCGCAGGGCTCCTGGGCGAGCACGTGCCTCGAGGACCCGTGGAGCGTTCCGCTCGCCGAGAAGGGCGCCCTCCTGGAGGGCGTGACGCGCACAATGCTCGATCACGGCGCCGACCTGGCCGAAGCCAGCCACCGCACCTGGGACACGCGCAAGTGGCTGGCCACCAGCGAGGGTCATCGGGTGGACCAGCACATCGTGGAGTGCGGGGCCGCCATGAACGCGACCGCGGTGGGCGAGCGGGAGACCCAGCGCCGCTCGTACCCGGGGATCCGCGGCCAGTACGGGACGCGCGGCTGGGAGCTGGTGCGCGAGCTCGATCTTCCCGGCAACGCGGCACGCATCGCGGAGGAGGCGCGCGCGCTGCTCTCCGCGCCCGCGTGCCCGGCACTCGACGCGACCGACCTGATCCTCGGAAGCGAGCAGATGGCGCTCCAGATCCACGAGTCGGTGGGCCACGCGGTCGAACTCGACCGGATCCTGGGCTGGGAGGCCGCGTTCGCGGGCACGTCCTGGCTCGACCTGCGCCGGATGGGCTCTCTGCAGTTCGGGTCGGAGTTGATGACCGTCACCGCCGACGCCACGCTGCCCGGCGCGTTGGGGAGCTTCGGCTACGACGACGAGGGGACGCCGGCCCACCCGGTCGACATCGTGCGCAACGGCACCTGGGTCGGGGTGCTCTCCGGTCGCGACTCGGCGGCGCTCGCCGGCATCCCGTCTGGTGGCGCCGTGCGGGCGGACGGGTTCGACCGGATCCCCATGGTCCGCATGACCAACGTCGGGCTCCTGCCCGGCCCGCACAGCCTGGAGGAGATGATCGCCGCCACCGACGACGGGGTCATGATGGACACCAACCGCTCGTGGTCGATCGACGACAAGCGGCTGAACTTCCAGTTCGGCTGCGAGATCGGCTGGGAGATCAAGGGCGGCAGGCGCGGCCGCATGCTCCGAAACCCGACCTACACCGGGATCAGCCCGCGCTTCTGGGGATCCATGGACATGCTGGGAAACCGGTCCGAGTGGACCTTCTGGGGGACGCCGAACTGCGGCAAGGGCGAACCCGGCCAGGTGGGCCACACGGGGCATCCGGCCGTGCCGGCGCGCTTCCGGGGCGTTCGGGTGGGGGTGCGGGGATGACCGACGCGCAACCCGCCCGGGGCGTCTTCGCCACCGATCGGTCCGGCGCCGTCGGCGGGGCGACCGATCCGCTCGACATCGCGGACCAGGTGCTCCACCTGGTCCGCGCGAAGGCCGCCGACGCCGAGGCCGAGGTCGAGGTGCGCCACGGCGAAGAGGCGCTGACACGGTTCGCGAGCGGCTTCATCCACCAGAACGTGGCAGAGGAGACCCGCCGGGTGCTGCTGCGCGTCGCGCTCGACGGGCGATCGGCCGGCTCGAGCATGGACGGCTTCGACGCCGGGGGGCTGGCGCGCCTGGTGGACGACGTCCTGGAGGTGGCGCGCCACCGTCCCGAGGATCCCGACTGGCCCGGGCTGGCGGAAGCGGCCCCCGCCGCCGGCGTCGAGCACTGGGACGACGCGACCGCCTCGGCCCCCCCGGACGAGCGGGCGCGCCGGGTGCGGGAGTTCGTCGACGCGGCCCTCGGCCTCGAGACCGCGGGCTCGTGCCTGACCGCCGGGACGAGGGTGGCCTTCGCGAACAGCGCGGGGCAGCGCCTGGTGGGCCGGGCGACCGTGGCGGGGCTCTCGGGGATCGCGCGGACCGCCACGTCCGACGGCAGCTCGCGCGACGCGTCGGTGGGGCTGCAGGCGCTCGACGGCGGCGTGCTCGGGCGGCGGGCGGCAGCCAGGGCGCGCGAGTCCGCGGACGCAATCGACCTGGAGCCCGGCCGGTACGAAGTGGTGCTCGAGCCCCAGTGCGTCGCCAACATGCTGGAGTTCCTGTTTCTACACGGGTTCAACGGCCGTGCGGTGCAGGAAGGGCGTTCGTTCGCACGGCTCGGCGAGGCACAGTTCGACCGCTCCATCACCCTGCTCGACGACGCGACCGACACGGGCCAGGTGGGCGTCGCGTTCGACGCCGAAGGAACGCCGAAGCGGCGCCTCGAGGTGGTCCGGGCAGGGGTCACCACCGCGATCCTCCACACGCGCCGGACCGCGAGGAAGGCCGGCACCGAGAGCACCGGCCACGCGACCGAGGAGTCCGGGCAGCGGGGCGCGGTGCCGGCGAACGTCGTGCTCGCGGCCGGTGATCGGCCCACCTCCGCCCTCGTCGCGCAGGTGGAGCGCGGGCTGCTCGTCACCGACTTCTGGTATACCCGCATCCTGGACCCGCGGACCCTGGTGGTGACCGGCCTGACGCGCAACGGGGTCTGGCTCGTGGAAGGTGGCCGGGTCGCGCGGCCGGTCCGCAACCTCCGGTTCACCCAGTCCTTCATCGAGGCGCTGGCACCCGGCGCCGTGCGGGGCGTGGGCTCCGAACGGACCCTCATCCTGGATGGCCTGGAGGCGGCCTCCCTGGTGCCCGCACTCCACCTGGCGTCGTGGAACTTCACCGGTGGCGCGCGAGGCTGAGGCCATGGACGAGCCCGCCCCGGATCGTGTCCTGGTGGCCTACGCGAGCACGGGTGGCTCGACCGCCCAGATCGCGCAGGAGATCGGCATCGCCCTGCTCGAGTCGGGGTGCGACATCGACGTCCGGCCGGCCCGGCAGGTCGAACGGCTGACCGGGTTCACCTGCGTGATCGTGGGCAGCGCCCTCTACCACGGGGCGTGGCTGCCCGAGGCGTTCAAGTTCCTCCAGCACCATCGCGCCGAGCTGGCGCGGCTGCCGGTCTGGCTGTTCGACAGCGGTCCCCTCGATCGCTCGGCGGAGGGCCAACTGCTGCCCCTGCCCCGGGGCGTCGCTAGCCTCACACGCTCGATCGGGATCCGCGGGCACATGACCTTCGGCGGCCGGCTGGGCCGCACCGACCTGACGGTGGCGGAGCGCCTGCTGGTGATCGAAGGCCGGGGGGGCGACTTCCGCAACTTCCCCGACATCCGGGCCTGGGCGGAGCAGATCGCGAGCGAGCTGGCGGCCGCCCGAGCCTGATCCTGCGCCAACCCGATCGGGGCCGGGCGAACCCGGCCGGGGATCTCGCGGGATCCGTCCCCTAGCGGTAGTTCTCGAACTGGATGGCGACCGGGTAGTCCTCGGCGGTCTGCCGCAGCCGCGCGATCACCTTCTGCAGCTCGTCCTTGCTCTTGCCGGAGACCCGCACGGCATCACCCTGGATCTGCGGCTTCACCCTGGGGAACTCGTCCCGGACCAGCTTCGCGATCCGCCTGGCCAGGTCCTCGTCCAGGCCGCGGCGCAGCCCGATCCGCTGGCGCACCGTGTCCTTCCCGGCCGGCTCGACGTCGCCCCAGTCGAAGATCTTGAGCGACAGGCCGCGCCGGACGGCCTTCGACTCCACCAGGTCGCGCACCGCCTTCGCCCGGTACTCGTCGGACGTCCGAAGGAGGATCTCGTCCTTCCCGAGGTCGAGCTGCACCGGGACGTTCCGGAAGTCGAAGCGTGCCGCGACTTCGCGCCGCAC